>JADHYP010000028.1 GCA_016782355.1 Candidatus Syntropharchaeum sp.
AGAATCTCGTGAAGCCGACATTGTTATCGTGAATACCTGCACCGTAACGAAAAGAACGGAATTAAACGTGATAAAGCGACTGAAGGAATTGAAAGAGCAGGGTAAAGAAGTAGTTGTTGCAGGTTGCATGGCGGCGGCACAGCCCGAGCTGGTAAAAAGCATTTTAGGCGATGATGTAAAAATGATAACGCCCGGGGATATTTGTAATGAGGAACAAGCGCTTGACTTTGATGGTGTGATTGCCGTAATCCCGATAGCAATGGGTTGCGTAGGAACATGCTCTTATTGTATCGTGAAGCAAGCGAGGGGCGAGCTGAGAAGTTACGAGCCTGAAAAGATATGCGAGGCAGTGAAAAGTGCGGTGGAACGAGGTGCGAGAGAGATAAGGATTACTTCGCAGGACTGCAGTGCCTACGGCTGGGACAGCTTCGGTATAAAACTTCCTGAGTTGTTAGAACTGATAACCTCTGTAAAAGGAGATTTCAGAATAAGAGTGGGTATGCTGAACCCATTTACGGTAATTCGCATCTTAGATGAACTCCTTGAAGCGTTTGAGTCCGAAAAAACATTCAAATTCTTTCACGTGCCGGTGCAATCGGGCTCTGATAAGGTGCTCGGCGATATGAGTAGGAATTACAAAGCTGCTGATTTCGTTGAGATAGTAAAAAGCATAAGGAAGCGATTCGAATATAGCACGATATGCACGGATTTCATCATTGGTTTCCCAACCGAGACGGAAGGGGATTTCTTTTCATCGCTGAATCTGTTGGAGACGGTGAAGCCGGAAAAAGTGAACATAACGAGGTTCTCTCCAAGACCTGCGACGGAAGCATCAAAACTAAAGGATTTGGTGGAGCGAGAGAAGAAAAGGAGGTCGAGAATTTTCTCCGCCGTTTATCACAGGCTGGTTTTCGCAAAGAACAAAGAATTGGAGGGTAGAAAGATTCCTGTTTTAGTGACGGAGAAGGGTAAGAAGGGAGGAGTAATTGCCCGGGACACTTCGTATAGAACCATCGTAATAAAGAATGATTTGCCACTCGGTGCTACTTGTAAGGTGCAGGTGAAGGATGCGAAGAGCACTTATTTGGTGGGTGGGGTTCAAAACATTGACGCATAGAAAAATAGAACTTATAGCCATGTCATTAAAAGAAGAAGATTGGGAAGTTGTGGAAGGAGAGTAAAGTGAGAATTTCAAAATTCACAAAAATGGTCTGCAGTATTTGAAACGATAGCAAGCTTTAAATATAATTCATCCTTTCCCTAATACATGGCACGCACACAATGCACCGTCTGTGGCAAACAGGCATTGTATAGATGCAAGTACTGCGGCGATGCCCTTTGCAAGGAGCATCTTGCACCCGAAATGCACTGGTGCGTTGCCCCTGATAAATATAAGCGAGCCCCGGAAGAAGAGGAAACTGCACCCATGGCGAAGCCAACCGAGAAAAGGCAAAAGAAATATGATACTAACATCTCTGGCATTTTTTCTCATAACTATTCCTATTTACTCCTGTTCCTCATTTCCATCTCTTTTGTCTTACAATTACTCATTCCACGCTATACCGGGCAGTTAATCCTGATTCCGGCACTTGTAATGGAAAGACCCTGGACACTGGTGACACATATCTTTCTCCACTCTACACGACGTTTCGATCATTTCCTCATCAACATGTTCGTATTTTTCTTATTCGCTCCTATGCTGGAGAGAAAGATAGGGAGTTCAAAATTTCTACTCATCTTTTTCCTCGCCGGGATTTTTGCAGGCATTGGCTGGAGTTTGACTTCTGCTAACCCCGTACTGGGTGCAAGTGGTGCAATATGCGGTATTCTTGGAGCTCTTGCGGTGTTAATGCCAAAAATGAAAGTATATTTATTCCTTTTAATACCAATGGAGCTGTGGATGGTAGTTATTCTCTTCGCTCTCTTCTTTGATGTCTTACCAATTATAATGGGTTCACCAGATGGAATTGCGCACACAGCACATTTATCAGGTCTACTTTTCGGATTGCTCGCAGGCTTGCGTTTAAGGAAAACGTAATCGTATGGTTGTGGTGAAGTTGTGTCTATGATTTTCACGCATGACGAAAGAAACACGCTTTCGACAGTTTTATAGTCAAAAATGTCCTTGGTTTTTATCAAGATTAACCCCTAAACGGTGGGGCTCTGCACCATAACCCTGCAAGTCCTGTAATGGCTTAATTCAAAGCTCAAAAGAAGATGCATCCACTTGCTTATAAACACCTGAAAAAGGTATTGGAAGAGAAGAAGCTCGTAGGACCTGACGAAACGTGTGAATATTATCCATGCCATTTCGTGGGTCAGGATTGCACGTGGTGTTTCTGCCCTTTTTATCCCTGCGAAGACGAGCAAACCGGCGGTGAATGGGTGAAGACGAAGGAAGGTGGACGTATTTGGAGCTGCTCAGGTTGTTACTGGATACACAAATCGGAAGTTGCGAAGGAATTGCTGGAGGAGTTCAAGAAGTTTGGAATAGACGATGTTGAAGAGATTGAAAAAAGAAAGGAAGAAATAAAGAAGATATTTTCAATTTTAAAAGAGAAACATCCACCACCTAATGAGTCCAAAAAGCAGTCCTGAAAATTTTATTTCTCCCTGAATTCACCTATCCGGTACTCCGCTTTATAAGGGTCATAAACCAAATTATGCTGATAATCTACTGATAAATGAATTGCCCAATAGCCATGGCGCCCTTCGTCCAGGAAGATTTTTATCGTATGTGTATCATGATAGCCCATTGCAGTTGAGAGGTCTTCAAAATCATACAATTTCCAGAACGGGTCAATTATAAACCAATTAGACAAATCTCGCCAGTTACCGCCCGTATATACTATTCCGTATGCGTGAACGCCGGAAGAGCCCCAGGCTATCGTCTTCGGTCCTAAACTTTTGTATGCCAACCGGCAGAGGTCACGAGCGTAATGAACGCATACTGCACTGTCGTTCTTTGGCGATTCCAGACTCGTGTAATGCTTTACCCATATAGCAGTTCGGTTTGGATTCTGCGGATAAATAACCTCGCCAAGAATAACCGCAGGCTCTTCGCCTCGCTCCATCGTATAATTGGACAGGTTCCAAACCGAAATATTTACCGCCACTTGATACCGGTAATTCAAAGGAACGTGGTCTGCGAAATAATAAAAATCCTTGTAATCGCACCGGAAATCTGCGTTCAAATCCCATGGCACATAACTGCTATATCTGTCGTTGAAGTGCGACTTAAGAATATCTAAGTCCAACTGATTGATGTACCCATCGTCATTAAAATCGAGGTCTGTCAATCCAGCGACTTTTTGTTCCTGCTGTCCAGCACAAGCTCCGGTCGTGAACCCGTAGAAATAGAAAAACAAAATCAACAAGCTCAAATTCAATACTTTGGAATGCCTCGCAGTCCTGTAAATTTTTATCAGCTTGTTTCGTCCCATTTTTATTCAATCACAAAATCTTTTACTTTACGCTCTATATCCGCTGCATTCATTATGGAAGTCCCGATAAGCAAAGCATCTGCACCTGCATCGAACATTCTCCTTGCGTCTTCTTTACTATTAATTCCACTCATCGCCACCAAAAGAATGCTCCCTGGTAGCTCAGGCTTAACCTCCGGTGCAATCTCCTCAAAAGTTGCTAAATTTACTTCAAACGTCTCCAGGTCCCGGTTGTTTATACCGACTAACGATGCTATTCCTGAAACTTCGTGATTCAAAATCTTGTCCTTCGATTCTCTATCTATCTCGATAAGTGCTTCCATACCAAGCGAGTGAGCCTTCTTTATCAGCTCCTTCAATCTTTCGGCACTTAGAAATCTCGCTATTAGCAATATCGCATTCGCACCATACGCATACGATTCGTGCACTTGAAACTCGTCGAAGATGAAGTCCTTTCTCAATACTGGCAGTTCAACGGAAAGTTTAACGGTTTTTAAATCTTCTAAACTACCGGAAAAAGCCGCGTCGGTTAGAACTGATATTGCACATGCACCGCCTGTTTTCATCCGGTTCGCTGCTTCCGCGGCTTCTATTTTTATTTCTTCTTCTCCCTCTTTTAAGCCTCTTCTTTTTACTTCTGCGATTACAGCTCTTTTTCCTGCTTTTTTTCGCTCTAATATCGCTTCTTTTATGCTTCTTCGTTCTTTTAACTTATCAATAGTCTCGTGTTTCCTTTTTAGTATTTCTTCTACCATTTTTTCGATATTTTATATAGATTATAAGTAAGCGTAAGCAATAATTTATATATTTTGTATAACATATCCGATTCAGTAAAGGTCTTTAGAACCAAAACAAAAACTGTAAAAATGAATGAACTATCATCGAGAATAAGCGAATGGATAAGAGAAAGAGTAATGGAAGCAGGTGCTAAAGGCGTGGTCCTGGGAATGAGTGGTGGACTCGACTCCTCTGTCACTGCGGTATTATGCAAAAACGCCTTTCCTGATGCCACGCTTGGTTTGATATTACCCTGCTTCTCCTCGAACGAAGACGTAGAGCATGCGAAAATGGTTGCGAAGAAATTTGGAATAGAAACGAAGGAAATAGAACTCTCTTCTGTTTTTAAAACTTTGTTCGGCGTGTTAGAAGAGCGAGAATACGATGTAGATTTAAAAAGAGAAGGAAAAGAAGAAATGGATATTGCAGTTGCTAACCTGAAACCTCGTCTCCGGATGATCTGTCTTTATTACTTCGCGAACAAGCTCAATTATCTCGTAGTTGGCACTGGAAACAAGAGCGAGCTTTCTATTGGCTATTTTACCAAATACGGCGATGGTGCTGCGGACATACTACCGCTTGGCGATTTGCTGAAAACAGAAGAGAGGAGCCTGGCAGAGGAGCTTGACATTCCAAAAGAAATAATAGCGAAGGTGCCGAGTGCAGACCTGTGGAAGGGTCAAACAGACGAATCCGAGATAGGAATGAGTTACGATGTGCTGGATAAAATCATCTTAGCATTAGAAAGTGGCGCTTTTAGCGGTTGCGACCCGGGATTAGTGGCAATAGTAAAAAGGATGATGGAAGCTTCGAGGCATAAAAGAGAATTAATACCCGTTTTTAAAAAGGTTTAACAAAGAACTACTATTTTTCTTTTCGCATTCTTCGTTTCTTTCTTCCTCAAGAACACTCGCTCGCCCGTGTTCATATCCACGCATTCCATTCCTTTTCCTTTTATCACCTTCTCTACGGAAACTACTTTATCCTCTATTTCCAACAACGTTCCTTCCCCGAACCCCAGTAGCCGGACAGAAAAGGACACACGGTATATATTCCTGCCGTCTTTCCTGCCATACAATTTTCGACTCTCTGAAAAACTCCCGCCTAATTTCTTCACTATCCACCTTGAAATCCTGCGACCACAATCCATGCTGCTGACGTATATATCCAGCCCCTCCTTCAACGTCCTCTCTTCAGAAACAAAATCCTCCTCTCCTAACGAGGAATACGCAATCTCTTCTGCCATAGCGAGTTCTTCATCCGTTGGAATCCTATCCTCCGCTCTTATTTGCACTATACCCACGTAGTATCCCCCGGCTATCTTACTGCATCTATCACAGGTCTCTTTTTTAAATATAACTTCTACTTCCCCTCTTTCCTCTATTTCTACCCCCTTTATCTCCGCTTTTACGTCCAACGACACACTCGCTCTATTCTCATCAGCTTTTATCTCTTTTCCCAACCCCGCCACTTCTACCCTACATTCGTATCCATACCGCTTTCTTATTTCTTTCCTTACCGAATCCACGACCACTTCCTCTATGCTCGTTCTCTCTTTACCTTTACCCTTGAAATAACCACCACAATTCTCGCACACGCTTACTCGTATCTCCAATTCCTCCGCTTCTATTAACCTTATCTCCTTCGTGAAGCACTCTTTGCATAAAGAATCAAAAAGTTCATCTGTTTTTTTACCACACTTCGGGCAAAATCTACTCCATTTCTCTCTCTCGTTCATATCGCTCTGTTATAAAAGCTCGTTTTGCTTTATATTTCACTTTCGCCTCGTCATAGCCGTATTCTTCCACGAGCTTCCCCAACAATCTCTTTTTACTTCCCCCCTTCAGTCCCAAATCCTCCATTACTCCCTTAACTATCCTCTCTTTTTCTTCGCTCATTCTACGATTATCATTTAAAGATATTCCACATTATAAATTTTCCCGGTTCAAAAGCTTTTTATATACCCATTTCCTATTTATGAGATATATCTCAAAATTGAGATGCGATAAAGATGAAGATAAAGATGAGCGGGGACATGATGTTCTCGTTAAGGAAACTTGCTTTGTTAGGTGCGGTAGAGCAACCTGTTAAGTTGTCCTCTGTTCATTTCGCCGAAGCTATTAAATCAAGCGTGCAAACTGCTGGAAGGAGACTCCAGGAGCTTGAGCGTGAAGGTTTCGTGCATAGAAGAATAACTGCGGATGGGCAGTGGATAATACTAACAAAAAGTGGGATGGAACACCTGAAAGAAGAATGTTACGAATACCAGGAGATATTTTTTACTACGCAGACTGTCGAACTCGAGTTCGTTGGATGCGTGATTACAGGTTTGGGAGAGGGGGAATATTATACAACGCGGGATGAATATAAAAGGCAGTTCGAAGTTAAATTAGGTTTCACTCCTTTCCCCGGCACTTTAAATCTCAGATTGGACTCGCAAAGTATAGCAGCGAGGGAGATTCTGGACGTGTGGAAAGGAATAGAAATAGCGGGTTTTGAGTCGGAAAAAAGGACTTTTGGCGGTGGCAAGTGCTTCCCGTGTAAAATAATGAACGACGGAGCAGAGGGGATAAAAAGTGCCGTTATCATTCCTGCACGCACACACTATCCGGAAGACGTGCTGGAGATAATTTCTCCGGTTTACCTGAGATGTGAACTTCAACTAAAGGACGGAGATGAGATAAGAGCAAGGGTGATGACATGAATATGAGCAGTGTTAACATCCCGGAGTCGGTAAAGAAGGGTATGGAAGATGTAAAAAAGGGCAAGCTCGTGTTAATATACGATGCGGAGGATAGAGAGGGTGAGACTGACTTTGTAATGCCCGCTTCTTTTATGACGTCGAAAAAAGTCGCTTATTTTAGAAAGGAGGCAGGTGGGCTTATATGCGTTGCCATTCATCCCGTTGCGGCGGAAAAACTTGGTCTTCCCTTCATAAGTGATATTTTAAGAAACGTGAACAGTAGCTTCTCTTCTCTAAGGAAAATAGTGGAAGAAAAGGGTGACCTTTCATACGATAACCGCTCTTCCTTTTCACTATGGGTGAATCATCGTGATACAGTCACGGGCATAACTGATAGAGACAGGGCATTGACGATAAAGAAGGTAGGTGAGGCGGTGGAGGGAGTATTAAACGGTAACACTTACGACTTTTACACGGAATTCCGAACCCCCGGGCATGTTTCGATATTACGGGCTGCGGATGGGCTACTCGATGAGAGAAGGGGGCAGACCGAACTTTCCGTGGCATTGGCGTTGCTTGCTGGTATATCACCTGCAATGGCAATATGCGAAATGCTGGACCGTGAATCGGGAGATGCCCTTTCCAAGGCTAATGCAATAGCTTTCGCATCTGAGCGAGATATGGTTTTTATGGAAGGAAAAGAGATAGTAGAGGCATGTATATCTTCCCGCATTTGAATGTTGCTCGAATCAAGCAATATTGCTAAAGTTTGTAACACCCATCTTGTTAATATTATCACAAGGTGTATCGGCGATAACGCCTTTTATTACTCCCTTTATAAAACCCACGCTATGACGATGCCAAAGAAGAAGACGCCTCTGTTTTATCTGCCTACACGCTTACACATTCATAGGCATTCGCAGGGGGAAGCATGGTCTGTCGAACGGAAATTGCTTATTTAGCGCCCACCAGGAAATGGCTGTTGTTCTTCGCCGTCAGCGATGCAAGTTCAGTCCCGAGGACGAAAACCGCCTGCTTGTGCTCTTCTTTGCTTCGGTGCACCTGAAAAGGGGAGATGCCCAACTCGTTGTACTTCGCGAAATCACAGTCCACGCCATTCTCCTCACAATGCTTCTTCAATTGAGCCAATAACAAATGCAAATGTACCAGCTCTTCTTTCTTCATGTTTTACACATTTTATGTATGTTTTCTTCTTTAATATAAAGCTTATGGGTGCATTTCCACTGGAATGACATGTAAAAAAACTTAAATAATATCACAAAAATATTTTCAAATGCCGCTGTGGCTTAGAGGTAGAGCGGCTGATTCGTAATCAGCAGGTCGTGGGTTCAAATCCCACCAGCGGCTTTGTTTAATCAAAGAAACATTTTAGGGCTGTTTCTCTTTTTCGTGTGCCCCAACGCCACAAAAAAGGAAGACTTTAAAAACGGTTGATTTTATGTTTATCTCATGGACAAGATAAAAGAAGTGATGGAAAAGATAGGGTCGCTTGACCAGGAATCAATGCGACTGGCGAGGGCGCGACAGGATACACTCACAAAACCAGAGCGTAGTTTAGGCATTTTGGAAGACCTTTCGGTGAAGGTTGCAGGCATTACAGGGAATTTCATGCCGGAGATAAAGGAGAAGGTGATAATAACAATGGCTGGTGACCACGGCGTTGCGGACGAAGGCGTGAGTGCTTATCCCCGGGAAGTAACACCGCAAATGGTTTATAATTTCTTGAGGGGCGGTGCGGGAATAAACGTTCTCGCAAGGCATATCGGTGCAAGGGTGGTCGTCGTGGATATGGGCGTAGCGGCAAATATTGAGCCACATCAAAAGCTGGTTGTTAAGAAAATTGCTTACGGCACCGACAATATGACCGGGGGACCTGCAATGAGCTATGGAGATGCAAAAAGGTCCATAGAAGCGGGAATAGAAGTTCTGGAGCGCGAGATAGAGAAAGGTGTAGATATAGTGGGCACAGGTGACATGGGGATAGGAAATACAACACCGAGCAGCGCGGTCGTATCTTTTATAACAGGAGAGAAAGTGGAAAAAGTAACCGGGCGAGGAACGGGTTTAGACGATGAAGCGCTTAAGAGTAAGATAGGAGTAATAAAACGAGCGTTAGAAGTTAATAAACCAGATAGAGAGGACGCAATTGATATTTTAGCGAAAATAGGTGGATTTGAGATAGGAGGACTGGCGGGAGTGATGCTCGCCGCCGCATCGCGCAAAATACCGGTTGTTATAGATGGTTTCATTTCCGGCGCCGCCGCGCTTATCGCATACGAGTTAAATTCGATGGTAAAGGATTACCTCATCGCATCGCATCTCTCGGTTGAGAGCGGGCATCGTGCCATGTTAGACTATATTGGTCTCGAACCGTTGTTCGATCTGAAAATGCGTCTGGGAGAGGGGACCGGCGCCGCTCTTGGGATAAGTATCGTAGAAGCTTCTTGTAAAATATTGCGGGAGATGGCTACGTTTGAAGAAGCAGGTGTCGCGGAGAAGGGATGAAAGGGATTTATATGTTGGAAACGCTAATATTTAACACAAGAAGGGATGAAGAAAAACAAACGCGTTGGAAGGTCAGGTATATGGATGGATGAGGCTAAATATGATTTTGATACCTGTCTTGAACTTCATAAGCTTGGGAGGTATAACTGGGTTTGCACTTGTTCCCAGCAAGTGGGAGAAAAAGCCATAAAGTCATTATTCCTTCTTAAAAATGCCAGGAAGTTGCTTGAATGGGCGGAGAAACGGACTCAATAACAGAGCGAGTAATCGAATATTGCAGAAGAGTTGACAGGGAGTTTAGATTGAAGCGAGTGGTATTATTTGGTTCGAGGAGCAGGGGTGACTTTTATCCGCACAGCGATATTGACCTTCTTCTGGTATCTGACGAGTTCCCGGATGACTGGTTCAAGAGGCAGGCAAAACTGTACTTTTTGAAGTTAAAACAAATTGAACCTATTGGCTACACCACGGCTGAAATACACAAAATGATAGAGAAGGGCAATAAGTTTATAGAGAATGTCTTCCGAGAGGGAAAAGATATTGAACTCAATAAATTTCAGGTAAGAAGCATGAAGAACCCTGAAGAGAGGGGATAATTAAAATGTTTGTACTCGTTTACCGCTGAGCCCACTGAGAACATAGAGAGTTAAGGAAATCATTTACTGTTGAATAATGCTTTCTGTTACCCTGTTGAGTTCTTTTTTCGTCATCTCCGCGCTCTCTGCGTTCTCAGCGGTAAACAGAGAAAATGCTACTTGCCATTCCCAAATCATAACCCGTATTTATATTTACAGCGAGCAAAGGGTCATTGAATACAAAAGGTAAATTCCTTTTCGCGTTAGTAACGACGTTCAAGCCAACTGCAACCAATTCCCTATTCTCGTATTCAAACACGTAAGATGGAACCACATAAGAAGGAATTATATCCCGCGGAACCGCGCCCGTAATACTGATGCGCCTACTCTTCTCGTAATAGAAATCAATAATTGCATCAATATGCTCGCCCTTTATGAAAGGAATATCGCATGCGACGGATACGAATTCCGGATGACGCGAAAGCAAATAGCGTAAATCCTCATGATAACCTTCTCCTGGTGTTTCTATTGCATTACACTCTTTCCTCTCGCAGTATTTTCGTGTCATTGGAGCGTTCGTAGAAGTAGCGATGAAAAAATCTTCCGCTTTTGATTCCCGGACGCTTTCTATGACTATATCTATCATCTTCTTGCCCCCTATCTCTATGACGCCTTTATCTTTACCCAGCCTGCTGCTCTTTCCCCCTGCAAGGATTATTGCTATCATTCAAACTTTTTTAAAAACAGTTTGATCAAAAATAATGGTTTCTTTTTCAAATTAGGATTGGGGTTTTTAATGTGATGCAATACTTGTTTTCCTGCACTTTACCCTGTCCCCTTTCTCCGCCAATATCTCAAAACCTTCGGGAATGCTCACGTCCACGCGAGAGCCGAAACAAATCTTCCCTATTCTTTCTCCCCGCCTTACTTCCTGCCCTTCTTCCACCTCGCACTTTATTTTCCGCGTAAAAAATCCCGCTATTTGCACTATTTTTATATCACCATATTTTGTCTCAAGTTCTATTGTATTTTTCGTGTTGAAATCGCTGCTGCGGAGAAAAGCGGGCTTAAAAAATCCTTTTTCCGGCGTTATTTTTTTCACTACGCCATCCAACGGTGCGGCGGTGACGTGCACGTTATGGAGATGCATGAATATGGAAATAGTTCTGCTTTCTCCTTCTATCCTTATTACCCTTCCGCTTGCCGGCGACAGCATCTGTTCGGTCATATCTTTTTGAAATCCCAAATCATAATATATACCAATACTACCAAACAAACCCCAAATCCCAATACTACCAATTTGTTCATTTTGTCTTTGTTTTATTAATGATTGCACTCAAGATGTTTATAATCTCCTGAGCTTCCTTTATATCTCCTTCAAGAAGTTCGGTTTTAATATACTTTCCCTTCTTTGGGGTTTGGAAATTTGGATTTACTTGGGATTTGGTAGTATTTGTCATTGGGATTTTTCACGTTTTTGTCACCTCTAACATTTTACCGGAATCCGTATCTTCCCACCAGAGGCACGAAAAGAACGTCGCATTTTCTCTCCCTCTCTATTCCATTTCTCTTAT
>JADHYP010000029.1 GCA_016782355.1 Candidatus Syntropharchaeum sp.
TATATTGGGACTGATGCCGCATCCAGAGAGGGCTTTTTATGCTTTCATGGATTCTGAATGGTCAAGAGCGGCGAGGGAAAGGGGAAAGGAGGAGGGAGAAAAAAGAGAGGGCGAATACGGCGATGGAAAAAGGAT
Organism: Candidatus Syntropharchaeum sp.; assembly: GCA_016782355.1. GTDB lineage: Archaea > Halobacteriota > Syntropharchaeia > Alkanophagales > Methanospirareceae > WJOV01. The sequence goes on from JADHYP010000029.1 coordinate 136, forward strand.
ATTTCAATCAGTTTTAGATTATCTTCAGAGTGGCAAGTTTGTACCTTACCGCTGAGCCCGCTGAGAACACAGAGACATCACCTCGGCGATCCCGGCGGTAAACAAATACGAACTTTTCTTGAAAGAAAGGTTTATAAGTAAAGGTTTTATTTATAAGAAACAGAATAAAACAAAGGAGCGTGAAGCGAACTGGCGAGGAAGAGACCGAAGGATAAGTGGAAAGCGAAAGAGTGGTACACGGTATTAGCACCGAAGATGTTCGGCGACGTGAAGGCAGGGGATAGTGTGGCGGACGAGCCATCTAAGTTAATAGGAAGACGAGTGGAGATGACCTTGGGAGACCTCACAGGCAAGCTGATAAAGAGTTCGAATTTGAAATTAGTGCTGGAAATAGACGATGTGGATCATAACATGGCTTATACAAAGTTCATAGGGCATAAGGTGGATAATGGTTATCTACGGAGTTTAGCGAGAAAAGGCGTATCAAAGATAGACTCAAATATTAATGTCAGGACAAAAGATGGAGAGGAGATGTGTGTAAAATCGGCTTGTTTTACGCTAAAAAAGGCAAGTGGTTCACAGGTAAAGCTAATACGAAAGGTAATGGAGGAGATAATTATAAATAGAGCGAGTAGCTTAGAACTTAGCAAATATGTGCAAGAGATAATACTTGGGAAATTATCGTCTGACATATATAAGGCTGCGAAAAAGGTATATCCACTGAGGCGAGTGGAGATAACCAAGACGGAAAGGTGCGGTGGTGGAAATCCAGCGCAAAGCTGAGGAGATAACGAAATAAAATGAAACTAAAATTTCTCGGTGGTTGCAACGAAGTAGGACGTTCTGCAATGTTGGTAGATGGAAAGATAATCATAGATTATGGACTCAGACCATCGGACCCCCCGGAGATACCGCTGGGAAGTGGAACGATTGTGCCAAAGTCCGTGATTGTGTCGCATGCACATCTCGACCACTCAGGTATGGTTCCAAGTTTGATGGCTGGTGGTATGGATATGGCACCGGATGTGTATATGACCGCTGTAACGAGTGATTTAACACAGCTTATGGGAAGAGACACGATAAAAGTAGGTAAAGACCAGGGATTCGTTTTCTTCGGGGAAGAAGACATCAGGAAAATGGATGAGCATACGCATACAGTCGCTTATGGCGAGAGGATTTCATTAGACGGTTCCGCTAATTATGAGCTTGAGTTATGTAATGCGGGGCACATACCGGGTAGTTCCGCGGTCTATCTGAGAAAAGAGAGTGAGGATATAAGCCTGCTTTACACCGGCGATATAAAAATGGATGCAACGCGGTTAATGAAAAGCGCTTCTCCCGATGAGTTCCCCGCTTCTGACATCTTGCTCATAGAAAGCACATATTACGACAGGGAGCATAGGAACAGGAAGGAATTGGAGCGGGAATTCATAGACTCCATTAAGGAAACCTTAGATTCCGGGGGTAATGCGATTGTCCCGTGTTTTGCAGTGGGCAGGACACAGGAGATAGTGATGATGTTGCACTCGTATGGACTGACCCCTTATGTGGATGGTATGGGACTGAGCGTTTTTAGTTTGTTCAGGAATCATCCTTCGTTCTTGAAAGATGCGAAGGCGTTGAATGCTGCTTTTAGTGATGCCCAGTTTGTGAACTCGAAGAGGCGAAAGAAAGCCATTTCCGAACCTTCCGTAATTGTCACCACCGCGGGAATGCTTAGCGGTGGACCGGTGTTATATTATCTGAAGAAGATACACAAAGATCCGAGGAGCAAAGTCCTGCTCACTGGCTATCAAATAGAGGGGACGAACGGGAGAAGGTTGGTAGAGGAAGGATGTGTGGAGACGAATGGAGAGGTAGTGAAAGTGAATGCAGGAGTGGAGCAATATGACTTCTCAGCGCACGCGGGTGATTCCGAGCTGAAGGAGTTGGTGTCAAGATTTTGCAGGAATGGCACTGAGGTTGTGTTCATGGTTCATGGAGAACATACGGAAGAATTTGCGGCATGGGGAAGGGATAATTTCGGATACAATGCGATAGCGCCGAAGAATGGGGAAGAGTTTGTAATAGAGTGAAGTAGTGCCTTTTTATAACCACAAGATTACACAGATTTCCACGAGAAGTTATGAAGATAGAAGAAGTCAGAGAACAGGAGTCAGAATTCTGTTTTTTAGTCTCTGATTTCTGGTCTTGTGTCTGTCTTGTGAAATCTCGTGGTTTCAACACCGCTGTTATCAATCCAACCGGTCCCGTCATCATCATGTCGCCTGCGGGAGCGGAAAAGATACCGAGTCCTTTCATTTTCGCCCTCTTTGGTCCTGTCAACGATATTATCTCAGGTTGGTTTGAGATGTTCTGGAAATAAAAGTTAGCAGCAAACTTTATTTATTACTAAATAGTAAGAACGACCATGATAACGAAACTGAGAATAACGAATTTCAGAGGGATAAAAGAAGGTGAAATAGAATTAGCGCCGCTTACAATCCTCTTAGGAGGGAATAATTCAGGGAAGACAACGATTCTTGAAGCGCTGTTCTTAGCACCAAATCCTTTTCGCACGGTTCCTTATGTAATCGGAGACTCGAACACAGCGGCAGAAGTCATACATTCGATGCATGAAACTCTCAGCAGTGAGGGATATGCATTTTTGCTTTACAATTATACCGCAAACCAAGTTGAATTAGGCTGTAAAGTGGATGGAGATGATTATGTGCTCCTATTCACTAAAAACGCTCCATATATCTTTGCGTCTACAAACAAGCAAAAGACAGGAGAGCTTTATCCAGTAACAATTGATGGTGAAAAGGTAGAAACATGGAGGATTGGGAATATGGATCTGTCCGAACGTCATATTTCAATGGAAGTAAATGTAGAAGAATTGCCCATAGATAATACGCTCTTAATAAGCTCTAAATTGGTCAAAATGGGTTATGAATACTTAGAGAGAAATTGGGCATCAATCATAAATTTGGGGATTTGCAAAAAAGTTGCTGAGGACGTTTCAGGGCTTGTTTATGATAATTACAGGGACATAACAATAGAACCCTTTCTTGGTGGGAAACTGGCGATTTACGGATTCTTAGAAGATGGGAGGAGGATAAGACTTGGTGACCTTGGTGAAGGCGTCCAGAGTTATATAATTGCGAGGATTCTTTACGAATTAGAGAAACCGAAGGTCTTGCTCTGGGATGACATTGAAACGCATCTCAATCCGAGAATGCTGCTGAGTATTGCTGAATGGTTTTTTGATATAGTAGAAAATGGCAATCAGGTTGTTTTTACAACGCACAGTTTAGAGGCTGCGAGAACGATAGCGGGTTTGAACGAAGAAAAAACGGTGATTTATCTGACTTCATTGGAGAAGAGCAATCTTAAAGCGGAGGGTCTCATGTTAAAGGACATGGAGGAATATCTCGACGCTGGAATTGATGTAAGGGTTGCGGAGCCATTTTTACTATGAAACTCTATACTTTGGAACCGAGCGGTAAATTAGCAGCAAATATATCCGGAATTTCAAAGAGGACCAAGATGAATGTTCTTATTGAAAATGTGGATACTCTAGATTTGGATACGCTTGTGGTCATAGGTGACGGGACTCCTGATGATATTGCGTTCAGCATAATTGCTTTTCATTTAAAAGTGGACAAAATCGCTTGGATCGTTAAAGAAGACGACAAAATGAGCACAATTTATGAAAGGATTCAAAAGAGCTTGAAAAAGCTCGCAAAGTGCGAAATCAAAATAATTGACGAAGAGGGCGAAAGCGAAAAAAGACTGAAAGTTTACGAATTTAAATATGGTAGCAAGGAATTTGAGTTGATACTCGTTATAAACGGTCTTGATGAAATCCATACAGACAAACACAGCATAGAAGACCATTTACTGAAAGCTGCGGAACTGCTTTCAATAGAAATTGGGGATTTTGAAAATTCCAAAGAAGCTTGGAACTCCATCAAAGATCGTCATGAGGACATTTTTAAAAAATTAAAGAAAAAGAGGAAAATTGTGGAAAGTGTATTCCCGCAGCAAATTCAAGGATGTAAATATTTGGCGGAGAAGTTGTAAAGTTGCTTTTCCGACTTAAAGCCTATTCAACACTGCTTTTATCAATCCAACCGGTCCCGTCATCATCATGTCGCCTGCGGGAGCGGAAAAGATACCGAGTCCTTTCATTTTCGCCCTCTTCGGTCCCGTCAACGATATTATCTCAGGCTGGTTTTCTTCTATTGCCAATGCGCCGTGTCCACCGTCATCAAAAACCTCTTTAAATGTTATATTCCCATCTGACAGTTTTTTAATGTAGTATGCAAGCTTTTGTTTATCGAGTAGGCGTGTATGGTGCTCAAAAACACCGGTTATTCGTTCCTCGTTCACGGACATCGCAATGGTATGCGCATTTCCAACGTTTATGCAAATACGATTCTTCTTTTCTTTCACACGTTCGTCTTCAAGCGAGCCCAAGACCGCAGCGGGTCCTGTATCCATCATGAGGAGGTGTCCTTTATGCCATTTTCTCACGGATTGGAACAGTGAGTGCATCCTGCTAAGATTTTCAGGCACGTTATCGAGATAAGCGAAGGATTCTATTCCACTGCCTACCTTCTCCTCGATTAAACTAAACCTATTTTCTCTATCGGTAACGCCCCGCGGTGCTACACCGTGGTCCTGAACCGCAATCGCAATAACGTCAAAAGAGGTGTTCACACCGAAAGAAGAAAGAAATTTTAAAAGCCCACGATTGAAGTCGGAAATTCTTATAGGTTTTGCTTTTTTGTTCTTGTCCACTTCCTCCTCTGATATAATTTCAATGCCATAGTTCTTAACGAGTTCCAAATCGTCTCTCAGTGTTCTCGCGGCTCTTTCGGTCATGAAAACCCTGTAGTTCCGGAGATGGTCGAGCACGGCACGAGAGAAGGGTCCGCCGCCCATTGTGTCGCCAAAGATTACCAAATCCTGCTTTGATTTCCTTATTTCGGAAGCGAAGAAACGAGTGGGGGAAGGTAGAACGAGCTTGTATGCGTTATCGAACCCTATCTCGTCGTCATAGACCATTATGTCCTGCGTTCCGACTCCTATGTCTATGGCAAGTATGTTCATAAGCTTTTTGCTCCGCAAATTTTACTAAAAAACACTTTTTCTTTATAAAAGAAAACCTGTGCTAAAAGAAAGTTTTTATAGCTACCAGCGATAACATGATGCGTAGATTTATATTGGCAAACGTTATATTAAATAACCCCATATTTATCCATATATTTATCCAAAATAGCTCTTAAACCCTTTGAAAGGCGATCCACAGATTTAAGTAAATCTTTGTGTCTCTTCTCAATATTCTTTTTGTAATTTTCAACCTCTGGTCTTTTCCTAAACTCACGAAGCTCTTTCCCATACAAATTCCAAAATTTGTAATAAGCAGCGTGCTGCTCAGACTCTTCAAACTCTGGTTTATTGTGAATGATGTAAAGTGCAATAGTCCTTAAATTATCATCATTTAGTTCAAAATAAGGCATATGTGAGGGATTCTCCCTTTCTTTATATTCTTCAAATTTCTCAGATAGCGTATTTTCATAATCGGGCAACGACATAACTTTATCCCAATATTCATTTAGAACTTCTTTTAACTCTTCTATTTTGTTATCATAGTTTTCTATTTTGGTAGCGATCCTTGGACGCTCTTTCTTGAATTTATCATAGATTAGCTTTTCTTTATCACTACTAAACATTATAAGCTTAGTAGCTACATCAGCCGTTCTAATGTGTATCCACTCGAGATTTCCTTCTTTTAGGTAACTTTTCTGCTTTTCTAATTGTTTAATTACAGGGTGAATTACAACATTTACAATCTCCTGAATCAGCGGCTTCCTTTTTTCCCTTCGCTGTTCACGTAGTAGAAAATAAGTCAATGAGGCATAGATTAGAGTAGCAGCAGCTATAACCCCCGTAGATACTATCTGCACTATCGTTAGCATATCCATTTACTTTCATTTCCTCCATTATGTAGGCAAAATTGCATTCAGAAAAAAGAGAGTACGATGTAATAAGTAATAAGTGGGCACTTTTTACATTGGATAAAGAAATTTATTAGTATAAAAGATGTTAGGGGAGCTATAATTATTTCTGATTACAATACCTATGAGCTACACGGGCATCTATAGGAATCGTCTCTCCACGCCAATAATAATCTACGTTATGTATTTCTGCATCATCAAGAATTTGGATTCTCCTACCGCAAATACAACATTCTGGATTTCTATCGTAAACCTGCTTTTTGAATTCTAATGAAAAAATATTGTTTTGATTTTCAGTAATTTCACGAAGAGAATCAAACCCTATTTTGAACCTTGTACGCACTGGATTTTGTTCATGTGTACGAGGTCCACTTGTTGCATCGATAAATTCATCATCGTGAGCCATTAAATAAATAAGTTCTTCACGAATGGCATCTTTGAATTGAACAATAGTCTCTCTACTGCCCATTTTCACGTATGATGCAAATCCACACATTACAACGTCAAATATGCCCTTAATGATCTTATTATCCCATCTACCATTAACCTCACTCTCAGAACCCCTATTGAATTTTCTAAATGCGTTTCTATCAAAAACCTCTTTGGTTAGTTTAACGGACTCTTTGAAGATATTTTCAAGCTCCTTTTTTTCATTGCCGCTAATGTTTGCGTGGTGCTCCATCTCCCTATTCAAAAATTGTTTTAAAGAGGGCTTATATTCCTCAATACGAAACCGCCCTAATCTGTTGAACGCAAAAAATCGTAGAACTAATTCAGAATCAATCATTCGCCTATATAACTTGTCTTGGGAAGAGCCCAGTAAATATACAAAGTTATCATCAAGTGCTAATTCTTTTATCAAATCATTATAATCTCCATGATACATGCAGTTTCTTATCTCTTGTGCATTTAGTTTCATGCCGCCCGTATTGAGCCTATTAAAAATTTAATATACAATCTCATCATCGGCACGCGTACTGATAATTATCACAGGAATTGTTGCATCGAGAAGGCGAGATGCTAACTGTTTATGCTCACCTATTAGGTTACTATACCTTTTATTTTTAAGGTTTGTGAGTACCTTTAGTCCACTCAGTCCAAATTTACCATCTGAATATTGAACAACAGAATTTATCCTCTGTTGTCCGTCTATCACCACATATTTTCCTTCCTCTTCTTCTGCTAAATATATCGAGGGAATAGGTATGCCCCGCAGCATGGATTCTATTAAACGACTCTTGTCAGGATTCAGCCACACATCATTTCTTTGAAAATCTGGTACATTCAAACGTCCTTCATCAAACTTCCTTTTTATATCGTAAACGCTCCAATACTCCAACTTACTAAATATATCCCGCGTCACTTCTGCATTCATTTCAATTATCCAATTTTTACATCACACTTATTACAGTAGATTGCCGTCATTCTATAAAAAGCATCTACATTTTGACGGCATTATTCACCCATTCTTACCCATTTCCTTTCCTTCCCTTTCCCCACTCTCCTTACCCATTTAAGAGAGAAAAAAAACTAACATCTCTATATCGAAATCAATCGTAAGAGATCATTTTACAAATTGAATGGAATCCATAGAAGATTTAATTAGGGATGAAGAGGGAAGTTAGCAAATCGAGATTATGCCGCCTCTTTGGACAACAAATATGCAATCACGGCAGCAATAGCAGATAATAAAATACCAATGAAGATTGCACCGGCAATATCGCCTTTTTTCTCCTTCTCCCTTTCCTTTTCCTCAAGCAACTTTTCCAGTTCCTTAGCTTCTCCAATGTTCAATTCTTTTCTCTTATACTTTTCAAGCAATTGGTGGAGTCTATCGCTGGATAACTTTATCTTATCCATTAAAGCAATACTTGCATTATACAACGCTTCATTTAAAGCCTCAATCACGCCTTCCCTCGCTTTCTCTACGTCCCCTATTGATGCTATTTTTCTCCCAAAAATTTTTTGAGCTTTTCGGGAAAACCCTAATACAATTATCGCAAGGGCATCATGAGCTTCCATTCTCCTGCTTAAATTCGACAGCATCCTGAAAAGATCAACCTGCATACAAATAATAACAATCAGTAATGCAAGCAGAATGGAAACAGACGAATTTTTGAGAAGGTTCAACATTCCGACTGCTATTGCAACCACCACTCCAACAATTGAAATTATACTATTACTTAACAGACCCTTTCCTGTCTCCATCACCCCTTCCTCCTACCAAAGTATCTACTTTGTTTCGTAATAAAATAATATGTTTTATTGATATAAATCTAAGAGATACTTTCTTTCACACTCCTCCCCCGTATCTCCCCCGCAACGTTCTCGTGCATCCATCGTCTCACTTCTTCCATATCGGTAGTCTGACCCAGAACCCACATCAACTTCACCAGAGCAGTTTCCGGCAGCATATCATCGCCTTCTATTATTCCGGCATGAAGTAAATCGCGACCGGTATCATACACCCTATCGCAAATAGTCCCGTATAAACATTGAGAAGTCATTACCACGGGTATGCCACGTTTTATCACGCTCGCCACGGTGGGTGTCCACTCCGCAGATACATGCCCTAATCCCGTTCCTTCCAGTACAATACCTTTGTAACCCTGCTCTACAAATAAATCGAGTATTGCAGGGTCAGCACCGGGATAGAACTTTATGAGGCTGCATTTCTCCTCAAGCTTGTCTCTCAGTTCTAATTCCTTCTCGCCACGCTTCTTATACGCGGAGACGAACTCAAACCTTATTTTTGCTATATCGCCCGTATCATAATACACCTTTCCTATTGGGACCTCGTTTACCGATTGAAAAGCATCCCTCGCGGAAGTATGCATTTTCCTCACTTTCGTGCCTCGGTGAATGAAACAGAACTCGTCAGAGGTGCTGCCGTGCATTACAACCACAACTTCCGCAAGGTCGCTGCATGCAACTTTCGCTGCGCATATCGCATTCATTGCCGCATCGCTGGAAGGGCGGTCTGCACTACGCTGCGAACCCACGAGAACGACAGGCACGGGCGTTTGCAGCATGAACGAGAGTGCAGCGGCAGTGTAGCCCATCGTATCGGTGCCATGCGTGACGATTATACCTTCCGCACCGTTTTTTATCTCGTTATAGACCTCCGCGGCGAGTTTCCGCCAGTATTCGGCACGCATATTCTCGCTCAGTATGCTGTAAATTACTTTTCCGCGGACGTTCGCTATTTCGCCTAATTCCGGGATTGCCTCAAGTATATCTTCAGTGGAGAATTGAGGAGAAACCGCACCGGTTCTGTAATCCACTTTAGAGGCTATTGTGCCGCCGGTGGAGAGAATGGACAAAACTGGCAAACCTTCTTTTACTTTTCTTATCCGCTTTTCTTCCGTTGTCCTTTCTTTTAATACTTCTGCCCTGTTTATAACCTCTATCTCCGCATTTCCCGGGCGCACCCCAATATTGTAGCCGCTATCGAGTTTTATAACTATATTTCTTGAAGCTGTTGGCATGGCAATGCCTTCATAAACGACAACGCCTCTGTCAGTTTTCTTCCTTATCCTTATACGGTCGCCTTCTCTTAACTCTGTCATTACTACTTGTTTGGATTGTCACTTTCTTAAATTAAACTTTAAATCAGTCCTTCATTTTGAAAATGCTTTTCCTTTCACTCTACCAATTAAATATCGCTTTCCGCAATATCCTATCTACCAATATCTCCGCAGATAGATGCGCTTCGATGAACTCAACTCGCTCAACTACGGTCTCAACTTTTTCCAATATTCTCTTTTTAATATTCTCGTTCATCTTCTCTTTCAGAATATTGATTTATTCTACCATTTCATGCTTTTATCCGCTTCTTCCATCTGCTTCTCATCTTGTAGGAAGATAGAAAGGTAGGGTTTCAATCGTGACTCCCGTAATCCCACTTCTCTATACAGCACAGGTATATCGGTGCTATATCTCACCCTGAATTGTACTATCAGTAACGTTATGTAAACACCGAGTACTCTGGCATCGGTGTCTATTCGTTCCTCTCTGAACCATGATACCGTTCCCTGCATCACTTATAGTTTGTCACTTACTAGGATAATACTTTAACTGACTTGGCTGGAGATAAATGGGCAAATTAGTAACTTTTTGGCAACACGTGAGCTCTCTTTGTCGATAGGGATAAAGGGAGATAAAGAGATAGTCGAGGATGGAATGAGTGCAAATGTAAGGGGGTGGTCAGTATATAAATAGCAAAATTCAATAGTTGAGAAGACAAATAAAAATAAACTAAAAGGCAAAATACCCTTTTTCGGATAGGGGATCAGAAGTAGCAACGATGACCAAAGAGGAAATTTTATCGAAAAAACTCGAAGAAATCGGCATATCAGGAGAGGTAATCTCCAGTTTATCGTTAGAGGGCTTAATTTTCAATGCTGAAAGGAGATTTGACAGATACGAAATGTACTCGCCAGGCGATACCTTTGGAAGGCGTCTTCTTAGATGGCTTGCAAACTTCAGCCCTGAGGATCGTTGTATAGCTATAAATCTTGTAAAGTATATTCGATATATATCGAGGGATGAACTCCGCGTTTTAGCAGAATTTGCACTTGAACTTGCTTCAACACTTTCATGGCGTTCCGTAATTCAGTCATATTCATCAAAAAGCGAAGATTCTTGGGAGGAGAATTTTAACAAAGAGATAAAACGAAACATATTTGTTGCAGTCTCCGATGACATTGGTTTTGATTATTTCAGACGTAAAGGACGACTACGGTTTCCTCAATTGGAAAAAGAGAATTTTATTGAATATTACAAAATGGGGAAAGAGGGTATTGAAGAAATCGAAGCAAAAATCGGCCATATAAAGCGTTTTTTCCTCCTTGATCAGTTTTGTGGTAGTGGCACAAGCGCCCTTAGATTTGAAGATGATAAGTCGAAAGGTAAGTTGCGGGGTTTTTTTAATAGGTGGCACTTTGTTGCTGCGAACGCAGATGTCTACTATGTTCCGCTAATAGCTTCTTCTCATGTGATATCCGTGCTCAAAGAACGCTTGGATAAAATCCCTGGCGATCCAACAGGAATTGCGGAGGTTAAGATTTTACCACTTTTAGTTGTTCCCTCATCTGAGTGGCTTTTTCGCTCGGTAAACGGAGAAAAATCGACTGATGAATCTGTTGTTAAATTATTAGAGAAGTATTACGATAGTTTTAAAGAGGATTATCACACCCAAAAAGGAAGAGGGTGCCTTTTTGGACTTGGTGCTGACGGGCTTTCCCTGATTATTGGGACAAATTGCCCAAATAATAGCTTTTACATTATTTGGCATTCTTACAATGATTGGTACCCGCTCTTCCCACGAGTTGC
>JADHYP010000030.1 GCA_016782355.1 Candidatus Syntropharchaeum sp.
CACAACCACCACTACTACTACCATTAGACCCAAACTCACCATGACCAGGACCAACACCTGCTCTATAAGCGCTACCACCCGGATACCCCGCACGATCGGCAGTTATATTTGAGCCGGAATGTACGGAGATGCTATTTGCGTGAATTTTCAAAAATCCAGTAACCTGAGAAACATACAAAATAGCAGTGTTTTCGATTATAACCTGGTCATAGGAATGCTCACCACCTAATTGCATAGTCTTTCCAGGCGGTAAATGCAAAGGGCCTTCAGGAGTGAGCTTTGAAAGCTTCACCTCGTTAGATGAATTATCCACATGCTCGGCATCTCTATAAGGAAACCCAGTAGTTGTATTCTGCTCCCATGCTTTAGTTCCCTCTTCACCACCGCCCGCAGTGGGGACTACGAGCTCTATTTTCTCGTCCTGCGGATTGAAGATCATGTTTGACCCTGGCGGGGACATACCGAAGATAGGGACTTTATCAGGCGTCATTTTTAGTGGTATGGCGCCGCCGGCAGGTTCGATTTCACCCTTTTTTAACACGATTCCATCAATAAGCGATTTCAGTTCTGAGAAGTCATCTGCGATGTCAGCGGTATGTAGAGATTCACGACCCTCGGTCCAATCGGGGACTTGAGAGGAAAAATAAATGCTTGATGACGCAATAATGATACCCGTTATCAGGACGAAACCAATCACCGTAGATTGTGCATCTTCAGCGTGCAGGAAGTTTTTATTTTTATTCTTCATTGTCCTGGAGTTCAAATAAAAGAACCATTCATCTTCTTCTTTTGTTCAGGCTAAATATAAAAGTACGCTACGTTTACAAATTATCTGTCATTAATGGATATAAAAGTATCCGATACCGCCCAATAAAATATGGGGAATTTCAAATTCTAATTTCGCACTTGTTTTATTTACCGCGGAGCCCGCAGAGAACGCAGAGAGTCCGGGAAACCACTTATCTCAACCGATATGAAATTTAGGAATATTTATTCATGGCGTCAAGCAAACTTATTTATAGTCGCGTGGCATTCTATTATTAGGTGATGGAAAAATGAAAAAGGAAATGGAAAAAAGGTTTGAATACGTGATAAAAATTGATGGGAAAGAGGTCTGGCATGGACTGAATCCTGAAAAAGAATTTGATTATATGTTGAACTTAAAGGCGTAGTCCCTGGTGCAAGGTTGATAGCGTATATTCACGATTTAAAAATCAAACTAGCGGAAAAGGAATTTGACACCCATGTTGCTATCGCGGATTCGGATGATGTCCCATCCATATTCGGCAGAGTTAAAGGTTTGGACCTATTTGAAGCAAACTTCTCAAAGGGCGAGAAGGTTAAACTTCGTTGGGAAGAATGAAAAATACGATAGTGAATTTCTTATACTTTTATCTCTAAAATCCAAAGTAGTTTCCTTACAAAAATAGCTTAGTTCTTCTTCATTAAAACTTGTGGAAGGTAAACCCAATACGAAATAGGACTTATATAAATCTATCTATCTATCTATTCCTACTATGGCATGGAAGAAGAAAACGAGTTCAAAGAGAAAGTTAACGAGTTATTCGACACAAAGAGTCAATTGGGTTCTTTTGACTACGATTCCTACAATTGGGGATGCCTGCGATACATGATAGAGCTGTGGATTTTTCTTTGCAGGCGACGCAAACAGGGATTAAGGACGATCCCGGGTTTCTTTAGCACCGTTCTCCTTTGGCTCGCTGCAAGAGAAGAACTGAAAAGATATGACGGGCAAGATTACACCGCCGCCTCGATGCTTATGTTTCTCCTGTTCACAATCGGGGATTTGATCGCCCATATCACCGACTGCATGGACTTCGATGACCTGGAGAGGTATCATGTGGTGTTATTCACGAAGTGCTATTTTGGCAACCGCCGCTTCCCAAGAACCAGTAAAGAGATGGAATCGCAGAAATTCACACGATTCGATAAGAAAATACTCCGCACCGCCACCAAATGGGCTGGATTCAATCTCATGCTCTACGTTCTCTATGGGTTGGGCTTTGTGAACATTCTGGAAGACATGAAAGTGGAATACTGGGATTCAAGAACGCATATAGTGAGGTATTTAGTGATTCTAAGAGTCCCACAACTTCTATAACGAAAACGCTGAAGAAAATGTTCATCTGGCTGACGAAATACAGGAATGCCGGCATAGAAGTGCTGAGACGGGATATACTCCACAAAAGTGCGGTTATTTCTTTCAATGGAAAAACCGTCAAGTTTGAGTTCAATCGGAAATACGAAATCCGGTATAATGAGCAGTTGACGAGCATAAACGAGTTTATAAATCGGACAAGGGATAAAATCGAGCTCGTAGAGTTTGATGCCTTAGCGTAAGCCTTCCACACAGAATATTGAATAGTGAGATATCTGTTGTCCGGGCTTGAAATATCACGCTTATGCGTCTTCTTCATGGGTTCGTGTAATGGTGATTTGTGCATGAACTCTCTATAATAATCTGATTGAGGAATATTTTGTTAATTTTTATAATAAACGCCGGTTATTGATCTGCTCCACTCATCAGGAAACTACATCGGTTTTTGGAATAGGATAAATCTTTTTAATATCTTTATCACGTAAAAATTGCTCCTCATAAACAATACTGTAGTATCGATACATGGATTCATAGATGCCTTTCTTCTGCTCTCTCTTCTCGCCTTTAATCAAAGCATCGTAGAACTCTCTCCTCGATATGCCTCTCAAAAGCATTCTATCGAGAATGTGCCTTTGTCTTTTCTCCGACCAGTTAACTTTAAGTTTCATAGGCGTTACTTACAAGAGCTTTACCAAAAAGCTATGATGGAAGGGTAACCATTTCCCTGAACTCCCCCTCGTCTATTATTTTCACACCAAGCTTATCCGCCTTCTCTAACTTAGACCCCGCTTCTTCTCCCGCCACCACGTAATCCGTCTTCTTCGACACGCTCGACGCCACTTTCCCTCCTAACCGCTCGACCACGCTCTTCGCCTCCTCTCTCGGCATAGAAATCCTACCGGTAAAAACGAACGTCTTCCCTTCCAGAACCTTTTTCGCTTTCTCTTCTTCTACTAACCCTGCTTCCTTCTTCTCATACCACACCTCCGCTCTTTCCAGCTTCTTCAGCAATTCCTTCGTGCTTCCCTGCTCGAAGAACAAAAGAACGCTTTTCGCTACCTCCGGTCCTATCTCCGGTATGCCCACCAAATCTTCATAACTCGCATCCCGCAACGCCTCCACGTCCCTGAAATTATCCGCAAGTAAAGATGCAGTATGCTCACCCACGTGTCTTATCCCCAGCGCATGAATTAACTGAGAAAAGGTAGTATGTTTGCTCTTTTCGATGGCATTTAATATGTTCTGTGCCGATTTGCTACCCATCCTTTCCAGCTTCAAAAGGTCGCTATTCGTTAAGAAAAACAAATCCGCAGCGTCCGAAACCATTTTTCTATCCACTAACTGTTCTATTACCTTCTCACCCAGCCCTTCTACGTTCATTGCACGAAGCGAAGCGAAATGTTTTATCCGCTCCTTTAACTGCGCAATGCACGAAACTCCAATACACCTCACAATCGGTCCCTCTTTCAGCACTTCTGCACCGCAGACCGGACATCTATCAGGCATCCGGAATTCCTTCTCCGCTCCCGTCCTCTTCGATTTTATCACGCTCACGACCTCCGGTATAACGTCCCCTGCCCTTTCCACCACCACTGTATCGCCAATCCGGACGTCCTTCTTCCTCAACTCATCTTCGTTGTGCAACGTCGCCCTGCTTACGGTCACTCCGCCTATCTGCACGGGCTCCAATACCGCAACAGGCGTTAATGCTCCGGTTCGCCCTACCTGCACCACTATATTCTTCACGCTCGTAAACTCCTCGCGCGCTGGAAACTTGTATGCAATTGCCCACCTCGGGCTTCTCGAAATCGCCCCCAACCTTTCTTGCTGCTCTATGCTGTTCACCTTCACCACTATTCCATCAATCTCATAATCCAATTCATCGCGTTTCTTCTTCACTTCCTCATGGTATCCAATCACGTCCTTTATATTCCCAAACCGCCTTATCAAAGGACTTACCTTAAACCCTATCCTGCGCAGATACCCCAGTACTTCCCACTGCGTTGAAAACTCCTTTCTCTCTGCTCTACCAACGCCATACGCAAAGAAATCAAGAGGTCGAGAAGCGGTAACCCGCGGGTCTAACTGCCTTACGGACCCCGCAGCCGCATTCCTCGGGTTCGCAAACATCTTCTCCCCCTTCGCACCTAACTCCGCATTCAACTCTTTGAACTTACTCACCGGTATGAACACTTCCCCTCTTACTTCCAGCAAGGGCAGAGGTGCACCAGCATCTGCACCAGAAAAAATACGCAGTGGTATTGTTTTTATCGTCCTCAGATTCTGTGTTATCTCCTCCCCGGTTTTTCCATCTCCTCTCGTGCTTCCTACTGACAGAACCCCTTTCTCATACACGAGTTCCATAGCCAGCCCGTCTATCTTCGGCTCCACCACGTATTCTATCTCTTCCTCCGCTCCTACGAGAAACTTTCTTACTCGCTCATCGAAATCCCTTATCTCGCGCTCGTCAGAAACGCTGTTCAAACTTAGCAGGGGTATGCTGTGCTCGTAGGTGCCGAATTCATCCAGAGGCTTCGCTCCCACCCTTTGCGTTGGCGAATCCCGCGTCACCAGTTCTGGATATTCACTCTCGAGTTCCTCTAACTCCTTAAATAGCCGGTCGTATTCCGCATCTGAAATCTCCGGCTCATTCAATACGTAATATCTGTAATCGTGGTAGTGTATCTTTTTCTTCAAATCCGCTATATATTGCTTTACTGCTTCTTTCTCCTCTTCACCGCTCATTTATATTATATATTGGCTTGACTTTGTCATATTTAAAATAATATGAATAAAAAAGATAGAAAATAGATGAGTGGATAATCCGATAGAAGATAGGATAAAAGGTAAACAAAAATATGGCGCAAGAAAAGGAAAACGAAGAGGAAAAAGGGGAAGGAGCAGAAGAGGGGAAGGTGGATACGTTAATACCGGGTCCCGATTACTTAGCAAGCGGCGTCCACATAGGAACGCAGCAAAAAACCGGTGATATGAAGCGATTCATTTACCAGGCAAGACCGGATGGGTTGTATTTGTTAAATGTAGAAATTATGGATGCAAGACTGAGGATAGCGGCGAGATTTTTAGCTAATTACGAGCATTCCTCTATACTGGTTGTATCCGCGAGAGAGTATGGACATCACCCTGTGAGCACGTTCGCTGAGGTGACGGGAACAAAGTCAATAGTCGGGAGATTTATCCCCGGAACTTTAACGAATCCTGAATGTGACTTCTTCACTGAGCCTTCTATACTGGTCTTGACCGATCCAATGACAGATGCACAGGCTTTGAATGAGGCGGTGAACGCGGGCATACCGGTAGTGGCGCTCTGTGACACGAACAATTCCACTGCCAATATAGATTTTATCATTCCCACGAATAACAAGGGTAGAAAAGCGCTTGCCACCGTTTACTGGCTGCTTGCACGCGAACTGCTAAGGGAACGGCATCGTAGAGACGGTGGTAAAGAAGAATTCACATTCAATTGCGGTGTGGAGGATTTTGAAGCGGAGATATAGTGGAGTGGTGAAAATGAGAAGAGCGGCAGTAGCAGGTGCTTTTTATGAAAGAGAAAAAAGCAGCCTGGAAAAACGACTGGAAGAGTGTTTCTCTGGTGTAACGAGAGAAGAGAACGAAAATATTATCGGCGCTGTTGTTCCTCACGCGGGATATATGTATTCAGGCGGCGTAGCTGCGAACGTCTATGCCAAACTACCCGGGGCTGATACATTCGTCATTCTTGGTCCCAATCATCAAGGTATGGGCTCGCTTATTGCCGTTTCGGTGGATACATGGGTAACGCCCTTAGGAGAAGTGGAAGTGGACAAAGCCTTTGTGGATGCGTTGCCAAAAAGAATCATTGACGTGGATGAAACTGCGCATAAGTACGAGCACTCCATAGAAGTTCAGCTCCCTTTTCTTCAATTCCGCTTCGATAAAAATTTCCTGTTCGTCCCTGTCTGTATGAGCTTAAACGATGAGGATACGACGAGAGAGATAGGAGAAGACCTGGCTAACACGATTGCTAAATTTGGTAAGAAAGTAGTTGTGATTGCATCCTCGGATTTCACGCATTACGAACCTGACAGAATAGCGAGGGAGAAAGATGAATACGTGATAGAAGCGATAAAAGAGCTGGATGTTGCGAAGTTCTATAACAGGGTGTATGAGCGAAACTCGACGGCATGTGGCGTTGGTCCAATAGCTGCGATGATGCAAGCGGCGAAAAAACTCGGCGCTCGTGAAGGCAAATTGATAAAATACGCAACAAGCGGGGACGTCATTGGCGATACGTCGCGCGTTGTCGGATATGGCGGTATCATAATTTTTTAATTCTTATTCGATATGCAAAAAGGAAGACAGAATCCCGAGCCTGACCTCACCGCTACCTGCCGGCTGTTTTTTGAAGAGTTATTGAAAAGCGACTTAGTCGTAAAAGAAAACGAAGAGACTTTCCTCATTACTCCCACGTGTGCGAGATGCAATAGGGTATTTGGTGTCGGAGAAGTAAAAGAAGTGGAGAAAAGAGGGAAGATAACGAAGATAAAAATAAGCGACTCTACGGCTACTCTTAACATCTACACGGATAAAGCTATCGGATTGGAATCAGATAAATTCCTGGCTTTTATCGGTAACCTGCACGTGCGTGAAGGTGCAGGCAAAAGCAAAGCTGTTCTCATATTGGTTGAAGAAGCGGAACCGGTAGAGGAAAACGTGAGAGATAATTGGATATTAAATACTGCAAGGAGGACTATGGAGAGGATAGAACTGCTTCGCTCAAATCTAAACCTTTCTTTAGCTTTACCAAAGAAACAATGGATGAAGGAAGCGTTGGAGCACTATGCGATTGACGATGATAAACTGGATTCCCGGGGGAGCGTGGCAATAAACGCCGTAAAGAGCGTGTGGCAGCATTACAGTAAGACGGCAAAGGAGATGGTTTTAGAGGCATTGGAAGAATCGGAAAAGAGCAGTATGGAACGTGTAAAGTTAACGGATGCGTTGAAGAAGCGAGGATTGATGGAAGAATGGGTAGAGGAAGTAATTGACGAGCTCTTCGCGGAGGGGAGATGCTATGAGCCTGAGGTTGGAGTGGTAAAGGTGGTGGAAGTGGAGGAGTGATATTTCTTTACCGCCGGGATCACGGAGAGCGCTGAGATGAGATAAATGATTTAAAGCTTCTTCTCCACATGTAGGAAAGTGAAAGGTTTATTTGTCGCTTATTTATACTTAATTAAATATAGATAGCCATCGAGGAGCTAAGCAATGGAAGCATTTGAAAAAGTAAAATGGATGCAGCTACCACGGGACGTTTTAGTTGGTCATGGCGTCTTAGGGGAAATCAGCACGGTGTGCAAGCACTTAGGCATGGGTACGGAGGGTATGGTAGTTACGGGCTTGCATACGAGAAAGATAGCAGGGGAGAAGGTGCTTGAACTTTTGTCTGAAGCGGGATACGAAGTCAACCTGGTAGAAGTGCGTTCTATAAGTGGAGAAAGCATAGAGCAAGTGAAAGAAGAGGCGAAAGAGACTAAAACGAAGTTCATGCTCGGCGTAGGCGGTGGGAAGATCATAGATACCGGGAAGATAGCCTCTTTTGAACTCAGCATTCCTTTTATTTCCGTACCTACCATTGCTTCTCACGATGGTATAGCATCGCCAAGGGCATCTATAAAGGATAAAGATAGAGGTAGTCCTGTTTCTATGCAGGCACATGCACCACTTGCGGTTGTCGCCGACACAGAGATAATATCTTCAGCTCCTTACAGGTTTACCGCTGCCGGCTGTGGCGATATTATTGCTAACTACACCGCGGTACGCGATTGGCGGCTTGCTCAGCGGTTGCAGAATGCAGAGTTCAGCAATTACGCCGCCGCTCTTTCCGAGATGACTGCGAATATGATAATGGAGAACGTCAGAGAGATAAGGAATAAAGACGAAAGGACCGCATGGACGGTGGTGAAGGCTTTGGTTTCCAGTGGTGTTGCAATAAGCATTGCGGGTTCCTCAGCTCCTGCTTCCGGTTCTGAACATAAATTCAGCCATGCTTTAGATATGATAGCGGAAGAACCTGCTTTGCACGGTGAGCAATGTGGTGTCGGAACCATAATGATGACACAGGTGTATGGCGAGAACTGGCAGCGAGTCCGAGAAGTGCTGGAAGGGATAGCCGCTCCGACAACCGCAAAGGAGTTGGGCATAAAAGACGAACGTATAATAGAGGCGCTAACCTTAGCTCATAAGATAAATCCCGGTAGATATACCATATTGGGCGATTCCGGACTCACTTATGAAGCGGCAGAAAGGCTCGCGGTGGTTACTGGAGTGATAAAATAAAAATGAATGGGTTATGGAATAGGCTAAAAGGTAAGGTGAAAGGAGAAATGGAAGAAGGAAGAATCGTAACGTTAGTTGGTGCCAGGTTGGCGAATGTAGGTGATGAATTCATATTTTTAGGAGCTTCGGAGATATGTGAATCGTGTAAATTAAAGAAATCTTGCACGAACCTTGAGGTTGGCGGAAGGTACCGGATAGAGCACGTAAGAAATGGAATAAAACACGATTGTTACATTCACGAAGACGGTGTGCGTGTGGTAGAAGTAATAGAACCGCCTATAAAAGTAGCGATAGATGCGAAACGTGCTTTAAAAGGCTCTAAAATCGTTTTTGAACCCGCAGATTGTGAAGAGACCGATTACGAGCTGTTTGATTTATGCCATCCATCAGGTCTAAAAGCGGGAGATAGATGCACAATTCTGGAAGTGATAGGCGATGCACCGGGCGAAAATAAGAAGGAGCGAGGGTTGAAATTGGTGGAAGTAAAAAGAGTAATTATTTCTTCCTGAACTCGGTATAACCACATTTTCCACAGGAATACCTGTCCTCGTGTTCTGCTAAAAATACGCCCGCTCCACACCTCGGACATGCCTTCCGCTTCCGTCGCAACTTTAATCCCGCTTTTCCTTTTCCTTCTACCATTTCATAAAACTTATGAATTGCCGCCATTCTTTTCTATCCCCCTCCTTTCTCTTTCTCTTCGCCCGGGCTACCAAAGTTCCTCTTTATTATGTGCTCCCTCTCTACTTCTCTTAACCTGTCTTCACTTTCATATACCTTTGCATAGCCAACCGTTTCCCTCTTCCCGAATTCCGTTCCCATCCTATCTATTACGAGGAGGTTTGGACTGCACCGAAGCTTCTTTATTAATGCGTTACGTGCTTCTTCTCTGCTTGGCGACGCCCCCTTCTTTTCTTTCTCTTCCTCGTGCTTTAACCTGAAAAATACTTCCTTCCTCCTCAACAACTGATTCTCCTTCTCCTCCGTTATCTCTATTTCCATCTTTCTTTTTCTTATACCCCCTGTGATTTTTCTTCTAACCTTATAGCTGGTATCCAATTAATATAAATTTTCCCGTTTGCATCAATGAATTTATCGCACGTGATTGTTCCTGCTCCATTAGCTACTTCTAACTCATCAGTGTGGTGAATCTGCGGATAAGAACCTGTGCGAATGGTGTAGTTGTAAATTTCGTTGGCTACAAGCGTGAAAGACTTGTTAAAGGATATGTTATGCCAATCTCCCTTGTAGCCGTTCCAGGTTGTGTTTACATCCAACGTGGAGTTCCATATCCTTGCATATTCGGTATGCCCGCCAGTACCCTGGCATGGATATGTGTAGTTCACGGTAATTGTTTGGTTTGGCTTTAGGGTTCCATTATGCGTGCCGAAAATGCTTGGGTAAGGATTGGTTGGAGCACCTGTGTCAAAAATTTTTATTTCAGTGTAAGGCTCCACCAGCGGGTAGTTGTCCTGAATGTCACCACCCAGAATCTCGTAAGGTGTATCCCAAATTCCGTTCATCTTCGTAGCATTTGGATATTTTTCTTCGTAATCGCTCCAGTAATTCCCCTCTGTTCCACTGTCCCAAGTATTAGTTCCATTATCGTATGCCTGGTTTGTGTTATTTATTATGTTGT
Source organism: Candidatus Syntropharchaeum sp. (assembly GCA_016782355.1). GTDB lineage: Archaea > Halobacteriota > Syntropharchaeia > Alkanophagales > Methanospirareceae > WJOV01. The sequence continues at coordinate 10,095 of JADHYP010000030.1, forward strand.
TGTGATAAACACGGTTATCACTCGAATTTTCTAAAAATAAACCACGAGAATTGTTCAAAACAGTGTTTCTTGCTATGAGGTTGTGGTTACTTGAAGAGAATATCGCAATCCCGTTAGTGTTATTGTAGACATAATTGCCTGTTATCGTATTGTTGCTATTATTTATCCAGAGACAAATACCACCACCCTCATCATTTGAAGAAGCGATGTTCTTGGTAATAGTATTGTTGTCGCAGTCGTTCATAAGTAAAATGCCCTCGCCTTGATTGGACGACACATTGTTGCTTGATAAAATATTGTCGCAAGATGAATCTAAAACAATAGCTTGGTCAGTTGTATTATAAACAGTATTGAATGAGACATCATTGGTAAATGAGATTCTCAATGCGACACCATTAGTGCTTTTTTGAACGATATTGTTAGTTAGTATGTTATTGCTGGATGAGTATAAATAGATACCATGCTCTTTGTTTGAATTTAATATATTGTTTATTATTTTATTACTCTCAGAACTATCCTCAAATCCAATGCCATTATTGTTAGAATTAAGTTTGTTGTTCATAATTCTGTTGTTAGAACTGTCATAGAGCTGGACTCCACATCCGTTGTTGCTTGCTGTATTATTTATAATAGTGTTATTAGTACTATTTTCAAGAAGGGTGCCAACCACTTCATTATCCAAGACTGTATTGCTTGTAATTGTATTGTTAGAACTTAGGTAAACTCTAATACCAAAATACTCATTATTAAAGGCGGTATTATTCTTGAGAGTATTATTACTTGAATAACAGAGACTAATGCCAGAATATGTATTATTATAAACTATATTATTTGCCAAGATATTATAGTTACTTGAATCTTGCAAAAGAATGCCATGACGAGTATTATTATAGGCAGTATTGTTTATAATTGTGTTGTTACTTGAATTCCATAAATTGATTCCACAAGTGTTATTTGAAATATCATTATGATCAATCGTACTATTTGAAACGACATTGCCTCCAATACCGCAATTGCCATTAAAGGTAATTTCATTATTGGTAATAGTATTGTTATGAGCAGACCATTGGGCTATACCATGGTATGTGTTATTTGTGATGGTGTTATTTGAAATGGTGCAAAACTTTGCTGACAAGTAGATTCCAACACCATTCTCAGAAATTAAATTCCCATCAATTATCGCATTGTCTC
>JADHYP010000031.1 GCA_016782355.1 Candidatus Syntropharchaeum sp.
CACTATGACAATTTTATCAAAATCCATGCTTGCAGCTTTTATTGCTCTTTCACTCTTTGTATAGCATATCCCGGGAAGTCTCCTTGTAGCTACATACAAACTTTCATTCACAATGCTTTCTTTCTTCAACTTCTCTATCAAGCTCTTAAAGAATTCTGGACCATAAGCATCCTCTGAAAATATCTCACAACTTGCCATAAAGCCATCTTTCACTCAGCGTTATTCCTGCTTCACTCAACTCTTTCCTCATCTCTTCTGGCTTCTCCGTTTTCCTGAAAACACTCCCTTCATCACTTTTCTCTACCAAAATCAAATCCTCTACGCTTACCATGTCCACAACCACTGGAGAATGTGTCGTCAATATCGCCATGCACGCGTTTTCTTTCAACTCATCTATTATCAACTCTAAAGCCTTTGCATGCAACGAATTCTCTACTTCATCCACAACTAACAAACTCGGTTCAGATTCCAAAGCGGTTAAAACCGTCAATAATTTGTAGAAGCCGTCTGAGATTCCCGGGGGGTACAGTTCTAAAAGTCTACCCGTTGCGTATTTCTCAAACACTTTCATCAAAACTCTTCCATCCGACATCAACTCAAATCTCAAGCTCGTATCTGGAAAAATGTAGGACATTAATGAATCAATCCTATCGGGTAGTTTGTTCTCCTTTAAGAATAGGTTGTACAGTATATTACAAGCATTAATTCCATCTTCAGAAATAAGAACTTCTCTTCTTTGCTTGTAGGGTTCTTTCATTTCTCTTATATTCAATTCTCTTAGAATCGTGATTTTCCCTATGAATTCCGGGATTTTTCGAACCACATACCATGAAAATGGCTCTCTGGGCTCCTCTCTTCCATCTTCTACCCCCCTCCTTACCTCTCTTCTTATGGCGGGTTCCAAAACAAACATTTGATATTGTTGCATCTGTCGCTGATAATTTACAAGAGTTAAAGCCAGATTTTCGTGATACGTGGCGGTCCCACTATAGCCCATTCTAATAAAGCCAACATGGGGGATAACTTCTTCGCTTACCCTGACACTTTGCTCTATCAAACTCTCTTTCTCTCTCCCGAAGAATTGGTCGAATGGAGCTTGTTTTGCTCCTTTTGTCTGTTGGATTTTCTCCCAAGCCTCTTCAAAGAATTGCTCGTCATGCTTCACTCTAACCCATTCCCCTTCCCTCTCAAGTGTTAAAATACCATCTATTTCAAATACCTCCTTCAATATCTGAAATTTACCGCCCACACCCGTGAAAAAGGTTTCAAACGAGAAATTGTAGCCATCAGATTCGAAGAACAACTTCACTGTTATCGGTAATTCTTCTTTTCTATCCCACACCACATTGTCATAACCACCCCACCAATCCAGAAATGGGAATGGTTCTCGGTCAACATATATTTTCCTTAACAATTTGAACAACTCAACTAAATTCGTTTTCCCTGAGGCGTTTGGTCCAACCACCACGTTGAAACCCCTAAGATCAATACTGCAATCCTTAAGACTTTTGAAATTTTTTATCTCTATTTTCTTCAGCTTCATCATCCTTTATCTTAAGGTATGACTTTCATTATATAATAAACCTTTTATCAAATTCTCACTGCTCATTTCCCGTGGCTTATCCATTCCCAACAGGAATAATATTGTCGGAGCAATATCAGAAAGAATCCCCCGCGGTCTGAGTTCGACACTTTTGTAATCTTCCGCAACGTAAATAAATTCCACAGGGTTCGTCGTATGGCTTGTCTTAGGCAATCCTGTTTGGTAATCTACCATCTCTTCGGCATTCCCGTGGTCCGCAGTTATCAGGGCTACACCATTATGCGACAGTATTTTTTTTACTACTGCACCTACGCATTCATCTACGACTTCGACTGCTATCTTTGCCGCTTCATAATCGCCCGTGTGACCCACCATATCACCATTTGCATAATTCAAAACAATCAATTCATATTTCTCGGATTCTATTTCACTAATCACCCGGTCGGTGACGTCAAAAGCGTTCATTTCCGGGTGTGCGGCAAACATCGCCGGGTCATAACTACTTTTAATCTCTATTCGCTCTTCGTTTGGAAATGGCTCGATGCGCTTGCCATTAAAGAAAGAAGTCACGTGCCTGAATTTCTGCGTCTCCGCGATTCGAAGTTGTCCCAAACCTTTTTTACTTATCACTTCACCTAAAATATTGGTCATTCCCATACCTTCCGACATCGGTTCTAAGACATAAAAGGGGAATGAATCATAGTAGCGTGTAAGACCGCAATAGGCTATATCTAACTTTTTCCACCTCTCCCCCGGATAGTTGTCCTCAATAAATGCCATCGTCAATTGGATGGCTCTATCCTGCCTGTAATTAAAATGAATGACCGAGTCACCGTCTTCGATTCTGGAAAAATCGCCAATAATCGAAGGTGCGATGTACTCATCCGTCATCTGTCCGCCATCTGGTGTTTTATCTTCGAGGTATGCTCTTTTCACCGCCTCTTCGGCACTGCTCACTTTAATGCCTTCTGCTTTTGTCAGGGCATTGTAGGCTTTCGTGGTCAAATGCCAGTTTTTGCCGCGATCCATCGCGTAGTACCGACCCATCAAAGTTGCAATTTCGCCTATTTTGTATTCCTCCAATTTTTCGTTCAAAACCCGTAGGAATTCTAATGCACTCCTCGGTGCTGTGTCCCGTCCATCAGAAAAGAAATGGATACACAATTTCTTGACGTTTTTCTCTTTCGCATACTTCATTATAGCAAAGAGATGGTCTTGATGTGCGTGGACACCAGCATCCTGGACGAGCCCCATGAGATGCAGAGCGGCGTTATTTGGCTTGCAATTATTAATAACCCGTTGAAAGTGCGGATTTGCGAAAAACGAGCCGTCCTTTAATGCTTCATTCATCCTCGTTATTTCTTGTTGCACTATCCTTCCGGCGCCGATGTTTAGGTGACCAACTTCTGAAGAACCCTGGTACCCCGGTGGCAATCCGACGGAGAGCCCCGCCGCCTCTAAGATTGTGTGCGGATACTTTTTAAAAAATGAATCCATATTCGACGTATTAGCATTTATAACCGCATTATACTCACGATTAGCGTTTATACCCCATCCATCTCTAATTATAAGAACTACGTTTTTCTTCATCTTTCTTTCTTTCTTTCAATCTCCCATTCCAATCGCCATTAGATACCCACGCGCTCGCTCGGTTTTCGCATATCGGTTTACGAGTTTCCAGAATTCAGGTCCGTGTTTTGGCACCTTCAAGTGTGCAAGTTCATGCACCACGACATAATCATGAACAAATGCCGGCATTTTCAGCAGACGGTCTGAAATCCTGATCGTTTTGTTTTTCGTGTTACAAATCCCGAACGTGCGTGCATTCTGCTCGGTCGTGTAGCATATCTGCGTCCACGCGAGTTCACCGCCGAAATACTGGTTGTTGAGTTCCCGAGCACGTTTTTCCAGCTCCGTATCGGCATTATTAGCTTTGAGTTCCTTCTTGCGCTGCAACGACTCGAAACGCTTCTTCGCCCATTGAACGTATTTGAACTCATCCTCTCGTGCGAGTCCCATCGGAAGATATAACTGGATTACACCGTCCACTTCTCGTGCACTTATCGTTTTCTTTCTTTTTCGGCTGCGAATTATTTTAACGTCCATTATCTGAAGGACGAAGAAAGCAGCGCTCCGCCCACGGCACCTATATACTGTGGATATTCCGGCACAATCACGTCAAATCCCAGCACTTCCTTCATCGCTACCGGCACGCCCTCCACCAATGCAGTGCCGCCGACCTCTATCGCAGGCTGCCTGAGGTCTATCTCCTGTAACAACTGCTCTTTTACCTGTTCTACTACCGAATGACAAGCGGCAGCCGCAACGTCTTCCTTCCTCGCTCCACTTGACAATGCCGATACGAGGTCCTGGATACCAAAAACGATGCAATAGCTGTCCGTCTTTATCTTATGTGCGTCGCCTTCCAGAGCCAATTTCCCCATCTCGACCACGTCCACACCTAATCTACGTGCTGTCATCTCCAGGAACCGTCCCGAAGCACCGGCGCATATCCCGCCCATCGTGAAATTATCGGGTATGCCATCATTTGCCGTTATTATCTTGTTGTCCATCCCGCCGATGTCAATTATCATCGCTTCCCCTTTTTCTATGCCCGCAAGATACATCGCAGCCTTCGAGTTTACCGTCAGTTCTTCCTGCACCAAATCCGCTTTGAAATGCTCGCCTATTGCATGTCTGCCATAACCCGTCGTTCCCAACGCTTCTATGTCCTCTCTTTTCACACCTGCCATTTCCAATGCCTTTGCAAAAACCTTTTCCGCTGTTTCTACCACATCTCTCGTTGGCGTCCACGTGGCTCCTAACACTTCGTTATCCTGCATTATCGCCGCCTTCGTGGTCGTAGACCCGGAATCAATGCCCGCGGTAAGCCCCTCCTGCACCTTCCTCTCCAATATCCATCTCCTTCTCACTATCGTAACCAGCGCTTCCATCCTCGTCAGCAACTCCCCCGCCTTTGTCCTCTCGGAAAAAGGATACATGACAAGCGGTAATTCCGTCCTCTCCTGTATTAGTTTCCTGATTTCAGTCCTTATAACCGCTCCTCGTGGACATTTGTGACAGCCCGCAATGAATACCGCATCTGCATCGCATAACCCTTCTGCCACTGCATATCCTCTTGCCAGCGCTACACTCAACCCAAAGCTGGTCTTCATGTCATATCCAAATTCGTCCACCTTCTCCGCTACATAGTCCAGGTCAACTTCAGGCACAAATATCTCCGCACCTATCTCTTCCGCTACACGCTCTATCTCACGCTGCACGTTTCCATAGATGGTGCCACAAGAAACCTGCGCTATTCTTATCTCTTCTTCACTGTCCTTTTCCTTCTCCCTCACATTCCTCATAATTTTTGATATACCCTCAAGATTTAATTAAATATCGCTTTTTTCAAATAGTTTACGAGTTAATACGCGGTTACAACTTCTACCTGCTTTTTACTTCTTTTATATCTTCTTCTTTGAGTAGCAAATCTATATCTATATCCGCCAACTTGAAGGAGAGTGTGTTCAGCAGCTTTCCCGCGGGGCTGCTCTTATTGAATTTATATAGCTGGATTCGCCCAACTTTTTTTGTTGGTTTCATAATCCCATAATGTAAAAGCTTGTCTTTCAGTGCGAATACAGTAGCCCTGGATACTTCCGCATTTTCTGCCAATTCGGTGAGGTTGTAGTCGAAATCTGGCTGTAGGACTAAAGTTTCTATGATTTTTACCTGCGGGTGAGCTCCAAATATGGCTTGCATGGGGCTTTCTTCTGATACTTCCATTTTCACCACGGAACCTTTTTCTTTCCGATCTTAAAGCCTACGTAATTTGTAAGCAGGTGCAACAGCGGGGTGATAATAATAACCGCAATGATTACATCCAATGAGAAGGCTTCGATGAACCAATCTCTTGCAAACAGGAACAAAAGCAGCCAGGCACCACCCACGAAGTCCAGTTGGTCCACCAGAGGAAGAGGCGCACCTCTTTTTAGCCCCAATCTTCTTTTTATGAAACTCGCAACTATGTCTCCAAGCATTGCACCTGCCGATAAGCAAAATAAAGTGACTAAAAAGAAGGGAAAAAGTCCAAAAGAGTTCAAAAACAGTTGCTGAAAGATACCGAAGAGGAACCCGCAGGAGAATCCTTTTAAGAAGCCTTCGTATGTCTTTCCTTCACCCAGCAACCTGTTCTTACCCCAAAAAATACCGCTATCTATGGGTGTTTTACCGCCAAAGAACGCCGCACTCACATTCGTCACGTAAGCGGGCAGCATCAGCCATATCGCAACAATGACGGTCTCTATAATGGGGTTCATGATCAACTATTTGTTTAACGCGTTAAACGTCAATTTTTATGGAAAACTTTTTTATTATTGAATAGGATAGGAGAACATTTAAATATGTTGCTGAGTAATAATTGCTATTGAGAACATGAACGAAACAGAAGTATTTGGGGAGCATAAAGCACGCTGGGTAACCATATCCACCGATGAGTACGAGTCTATGAAATCGACGCTTGAAGTTCTTTCAGACACTGAATTGGTAGAACAGATAAAAGAAAGCAGAGAGGATTTCAAAGCGGGAAGATTTAAAAAACTCCGGGACTTATTAAAAGAAATCGAAAGCAAAGATTAATTCAGTTCGTTTTTGTGCTTAAATCCGACAACAACAATGCGCTGGATTTTATCAGGAATGACAATTTCATAGGGCATACGCAGTTCACTGTCTCTTTAATGAGCACATTCATATAAATAAATCACTCACTACTTCGTCATGCTCACTCACCACGACACCATTAAAAATAGTATGCCTCACCGCACCGGGAAATTCATAGCCCTCGAATGGCGACCACGCGCATTTTGTATATAAACGTTCACTGCTGATTTTTACTTGCTTCTGTTTTGCCACATCAAAGTCTAAAATCGTCAAATTCGCCCTTTTTCCTACTTCTATACGACCTCTATCGTTCAATCCTAAGAACGTCGCCGGATTATACGAGCATACCCTTGATATAAGCTCCGGATGGACGTCACAACGGACAATCAACCATGCGACAAAATTACCATAAGTGTCTAAATTAGGAACGCCGGCAGGCGCTTCTAAAATATCACTTGCTTTTTCTTCTTTCGTATGCGGTGCGTGGTCGGTCACCAAAAAATCTATCTCGCCCTCTTTAAATGCTTCCAGCAACCGCAGCCTATTCTCTTCGGTTCTCAACGGTGGATTTGTCTTCAAAAACGCCTTTTTTGCCAATACATCGTTATTACTAAAAAACAAATGATGCGGCGTGACTTCACAGTGAACTCTTTTGTATCGCTTTATAATACCCAACGTCTCGTAAACGGAAACATGAGCTATATTGATTTTAGTGTCACCCGAAGCTGAAGCCGAGGCTAAAACTTTCTTTACCGCCGACAATTCCGCTTCCTCAGGTCTCAGCTCGGAATGGATTCCCTTACGACTCCATTCTTCACCCTTTACTTTTAATTCCGCTTTCCTCTTTTCTATAATTCTCTGGTCTTCGCAATGAACTACCGCGGGTTTAGAAGTCGCTTCTACCGCATTAATTGCTTCTGGTAGCCTCTCCTCACGTATATACAATCCGCCTGTTGTCTTGGAGAGGTATATTTTGTAAGCCGCGACTTCTTTCTGCATCTCAGCAATCGCATTCATGTTGGATTCCGTCACACCGCCGCAGAAAAGGATGTCAATTAATCCTTTCGATTTTGAGCGTGCGAGTTCCTTCTTTTTTATTATTCGTTCTGAATTTATGCCCGGCAGAGGCGTATTTGGCATGTCCACAACGGTAGTTATACCACCGTGAAGTGCAGCCGCGGTGCCTGACTTGAAATCTTCCTTGTAGTCCCATTTATGGCTGCTATCCTCACGTAAATGTGCGTGGATATCAATAAACCCGGGGAAAATTAAACACCTTCGAGTCTCTACCTTTCTCTCGCCTCGTAAACCCTGCTTTTTTAGCGCTGTAATATATCCCTCGTCAATGCCTATCTGAGTGTCGTATATTCCTTCCGGATTTACAACTCTACCTTCAACAATTAGGTCATGGGGCATATCTTTAAATAAATGAAGTAGAATAGAAAAGATAAAGGGGTGGGAGCATGTTTCCAAATAAAAGAATGCAGGGTATGGTGGGGAGAAGGGTGCATATAGAGATGAAAGGAGAGAAGAGCGTGCTGGAGGGTGTGTTGATAAGTGTAGATGATTACTTGAATTTGCACCTGAATGGAGCAAACGAGATAGAGAACGGGGAAAGGAAGAGATTGCTTGGTTCCGTGGTAGTCCGGGGCAATAACGTCGTGCTTATAAATCCAATGAAAGAATAGAATAGAATGAACGATAAAAGGGCAAAGGAGAAGAGAATAGGAATTATCGGCGTGGGTAACATAGGGACGTCTATTCTTCGTGGGCTACTGGCTGCGGATGCTGATATAGGCAGAGTGAGGGGAAAGGTTCTTATATGTGACGAACAGAGGGATAAACTCGGATTTTTTGAAGCGGACCCGGAGTCAGGCTCAAGAGTTGAGGCATGTGCGAGTAACGAAGAGGTAGCGAAAGGGTCGGAAGTGATAATTCTGGCAGTCAAGCCAAACGACGTGGGCGTAGTAGTAAAAGAGATTGCACCTTTTATGAACGAAGAGAAGATTTTGATTTCCGTGGCTGCGGGTGTGCAAACGAGTGCGATAGAGGAACGTCTTGGAGAAGCTAAAGGGAGGAAGGTGATTCGTGTGATGCCGAATATAGGCGCACGTGTAGGTGCGTCAGTAACTGCGCTGTGTAAAGGCAAATATGCGGTAGAAAAGGATGAAGAAATAGCAAAGGAGATTTTAACTGCTATTGGCGATGTTTACATTGTGAAAGAGAGTGATATGGACGTTATTACGGGGTTAAGTGGTAGTGGTATCGCTTTCTTTGCCGCAGTAATAGATGCAATGGCTGATGGCGGTGTGTACGAAGGGCTACCGCGTGAGTTATCGTCGGCGATTGCGGCTAAGACTGCGTTTGGAGCTGCGAGACTGATTCTTGCGGGGGATACGCCATCGGAGATAAAGGCAATGACCGCCTCCCCGGGAGGTACGACAATAAGAGGGCTGTATGCAATGGAATCGGGAGCAGTAAAGGCGGCGATGATGGAAGCTGTAATAGAAGCAACAGAGCGTGCACGCGAAATAAGCAAAATGCAAAATGCAAAGTGAAATAAGCAAAGTGCAAAATGCAAAAAGATTTGATTGCACGGGCAATAGAAATATTGAAGGAAGCGGGCTTTATCGTATCGAGTAGATGTGAAGCGAGGAGTTTTGATTTAGCGGCGAGGAGAAGCGAAATAACGTTGTTGGCAAAGATATTGCATAACATAGATGGAATTAACGAAGGAGTATCAAGAAGTATAAGGCAGGCAGCGTTTTGCTTACTTGCTTCTCCAATTGTCGTAGGTGAGAAAAGCGGTGCTTTCTTTTTGGAAGATGACGTCGTATATCATAGATACGGCATTCCTGTCATAAACGTGCATACACTACACGATTATTTTGTCGAAGGCGTGCACCCATACGTTTATTCTGCTACCGGAGGATTGTACGTCAGCATAGACGGTGAAGCGATGAAGAGAGCAAGAGAAAAGAAAGGTTTCTCATTAGGGGATATTGCTGCGGGATTAGGGATTTCGAGGAGGAGTGTTAGCAGGTACGAGGAAGGCGGGATGAGCACAGCAATAGACATTGCACTACGGCTCGAGGAAATTTTAGATATGATGTTAATAGAACCCCTGGAGTTTTTAAAAACGGAATTTGTAAAGCCATTATCCCCGGATATTTCGGCTGCCGGTGTAGAAGAAGCGGCTTCGAGCTTAGAGGGCTATATATTGAGTATAATGGAAGAGATAGGTTTTGAGATATTTAAAACCGCGTATGCACCTTTTAACGCAGTCTCGCTTTCGCTTTCGCCTTCGCAGTCAGAAAGCGAAAGGGTGAAAATTCTTACGGGAATAAGCAAATACACAGAGCGAATGATAAAAAAGGCGAGAATAGTCAGTAGTTTGTCGCAGGTTACGAGAACGAAGTCGGTGTTCGTGGTGAACGGGAACGTCAAGCGAGTGCAAATAGATAATACGGTTTTGATAAAGAAGGAGGAGTTGAAAAGGATAAGGGACCCGGAGGAGTTCACCAGTGTGATAGAGGAGCGGGCTAAAACAAAATGAAATCAAAAAGCTTTTATATCGCATGATAAACGTATTTTGATGTAAAATGGAAGAGGAAGGAGAAGTAGGGATAAGTTTTGAGGAAGCGATGAAGAGGTTAGAGAGCATAGTGGAAATGCTGGGTGAAGGGAATCTATCTCTGGAAGAATCGCTGAAGATATTTGAGGAAGGTACGGGACTGTGCAAGTTTTGCAATAAGAAGTTAGACGAGGCGGAATACAAAGTGGAGAAGTTGATGGAGAAGGAAGGAGGGGAGATAAGCGTGGAGGAATTCGAGGTGAAGGAGTGAATGAATATGGAAGCCGGGGCTGAGTTAGAAAAAGCATTATATTATGCGAAAGAGTTTCGTGACAAAGTTTTTGTGATAAAATTCAGTGGTGAAGTATTGGCAGATGCAGGCATAATGGACACGGTAATTTCCGATTTAATCACGTTAAAATACGATGCCGGCATAAACGTGGTCGTTGTGCATGGCGGAAGTAAGAGAATATCTTCTATGATGGACAAATTTGGTTTGAAGGCGAGATTCATTGACGGCTTGCGAGTTACAGATGAAGATGCGCTTGAGGTTGTCCAGGCAGTGCTATCGGATTTTAATCAACGGATAGTCTGGAATATAAATCAAAGCGGGGGTAAGGCAGTGGGCATTTCCGCCGTTTCCGGCAATCTGTTTACAGCCAGGAAAATACGTCCTGATTTAGGATTGGTTGGAAGCATAGAAGGGGTTGATGACAAACTTGTTACGTTATTTACACGAAATGGATATATACCCGTAATCTATCCAATAGGCTCGGACGGAGAAGGTAATCTGCTTAACATCAATGCAGACCACGGTGCGAGCGAGCTGGCATGCAGTCTGAACGCGGAGAAACTCGTCATTTTAACACCGGTGAAAGGGTTGTTACGTAATCGCAACGATGAGAACACTTTGATACCGGCACTGACGTTATCAGAGGCAAAAAACGTTCTGAAAGAGAGTTTTATAACCGCGGGTATGAAGCCGAAGATAGAATCCTGCATAACCGCGGTCGCGTGCGGCGTTAAAAGCGCACATATTATCGGGTTGAAAAACCACGCGATATTACAGGAGATATTTACCGAAAAAGGCGCCGGAACGATGATAACAAACCTTTCTTTAAAAAAGAAAGCTTTACCAAAGAAACAATAACAGGTTTTCCATGCTTGGGATATCTTTGATACTTCTATTTTTTGTTATGGGTTTTACAGGCTTTTATCACGATATTCCACCTCACCACTCGAATGTATCTTCGCAGACGCCTTACGAGCCGCCCAGCACTGGAAATTTATCGCTACCGGCAAACTTGTTATGTGCGTATCTGCGGTTTCTATATGCACGTCAAGCGCAGTTGTTTTCCCG
>JADHYP010000032.1 GCA_016782355.1 Candidatus Syntropharchaeum sp.
CAAGACCGACGTTCCACCTCTCGGCGCCATACACCTTAAATACTTCAGCCATCCCCAAATATCCTTTTGTAAGGAGAATATTGTCCATGCTTTCCCCTACTTTATAAAGTATTTTCTTTGTTTCCACCATCTCTACCTCTTCAGGGGCCCTTTCCAAAACATCTTTCATGCTTGAGTGCTCGGATACCCCTGAGAGCACCCGCGGATCAGGTTTTTCTGTATCGAGGATATACTTCCCTACACTTTCACTTATCCATCCACCACTTAAGAAACTGTCTATTTTACTCATTGACTCCCGGAAAGCATTTTTTTGATCGTTTATTCTTCGCCGAATGCTTACCGATCCATCGTTTAACTCCTTTATCCTTTCTACTCTTCTTTTATTCCTTTCTTTTTCCTTCACATCTTCTTTTATTTTGTTAATCTCGTCATTAAGTCTTCTCTTTTCTTCTTCATAGTTCTCTTTTTTTAGATAAAACTCTTTCAAAATGTCACTAATTTTGCTTCTCATTTCAATATCTGAATCTTCTTTATCCAATATGTTTCGCACTTCATTAATCGCACTCCTATCAAGTTCTCTTTCCATAAAGGCAATCACATTTTCAATCCCTGTAGAAATTTCACTTCCAAGCCTTCTTGAGAAAAAATCTTCGGGTATATTAACCAAGAAACTATCCCGGTCTATATGAATATTCCATCTTCCGGCTCTGCTTATAGCTTCACTCTTCCTTCTATCTGCCTCCAATGCGTGATCATTTCTCTCCTCTTCATAACTTACTCCACCCAAAATCCAATTTAGGAGCCTTCTTAAGGGTGTTGGTTCTTTTTTTTCAAAATATTCTTTCATTTTGTAGTGATAATGAAACATAGCAGCATCTGTAATAAACTCTCTTAATCCTGTTAGCTCCCCTTCACGCATCTCAATTGTGCTGATTAGATCCCCTATTTCTCCTAGATTAAGCCTGTTTAGCCATTCATTTTCTTCTAAGGGCGATTCTATTTGTGAACTTGAAGCATTGCTTACCTTCTCCTCTATTTTATCTCTTAACTCTCTGCTTCTAGATCCTATCTCTTTCATTCTTCTTTTCATCTGTGAAAGTTCTTTAAGAGTTTCTTGTATGTTAGCACATTTGTCCTTAGTCCACCTCATAGCTATTGATGGCAACTTTTCCACATCCTCCAACTTCTTTCCAGCAGTGGTAAGTTCATCAAGCAAATTCCTATATTCCTCCTCAAAATCCTCTAAAGTCTTCTCTAAGTCACTTATTTCGGAAGCGGTTGACTGTGCTTTAACAATCTTCATCAATACTTCCTTAACTTCATCATCCATCTCTAACCCAGAAACGAGTTTTATATTCTTGCCAAGGTCACAAAGAACACTTAATGCTCTGGGGAGGATACTGTGGATCCTTTCGTCAACGGTATCTTTACATTCCCTTTCTTTTAAAGCTTCGTTTTTCATCCATGCGATATACTTCATCAAATCCTCGAAAGTTCTGCTCTCTGATGGCTCAGAGCGTTTTTCTTTCGCGAATTCTATGTCCTTCTTCAGTTCTGTTATCGAGCTATAGTCGAGATATCCAAAAACAGACTTTTCCCAAAGTTTTATATCTTTAAAATTCGACATGAGGTCGTCACGATCATCTCTCGTAGCTTCTCCTTCTCCGTCCCAGTCGAAGCCTCTTATAAGATTTTTCAGCTCTTCTTCACTTCTGATTACCTCTTCAAGTTTGTTAATTCCTTCTTCAACTTTACGCTTCAATCGTAGGAGTCTCTCCACATCGTATTTAATGATACAACCACTACCCATAATAAAGGAACTGTATTTTCCCATTGTATCCTCTATATGAGCATCGTGGGCACGCGCATGATAGAAACTGGCTAATAGATAAGCGAACACCTGGTCAAATTGCTCCACATCTCGAGTAATAGTTGTCCCATCGTACTTTGTCGGCTGAAGAGACGATAATATCGTGTAGTTAAAAGGCAACAAATTATTTAATCTTGCATATTCCAGTTCGGATAACGCATTATAGGCATTAAACTTCTCTGGTGGATGTTCAGATATAGTGGGAAGAATGGCAAAAAGCGTAACGTCTAAGGCTTGACTTTTTATACGCTCAGCAATATCGAAGAACATACCTGAGCCTGTACCTCCACCCAATCCAACAATAATCGCCACATTCCTGTTTACAACTTTGAGGAAATCAAATATATCTCGCTCACTTATGGCTTTGTAAAGCACCGCTTTCGATATTGCTCTCCTTCTGTGCGTCCCTCCTCTAAAATCTTCTTCTATATTTGCATCAATTTCTTTGAGAACGTCAAAGTGTATATCTTTCTCTGGATCCTCAAGCCACCAAATATCAGCGTATTGTCTTTTTACAGCATTCCTCACAGGCTCTCTTGTTAGGTCTGATGGTTTAAAAACAGTTACTTCTTCTCCTGTTAGGCAAATTACTCTGATAGATACATTCCCTACACCTCGACTTTCTCCACGAATCCTTTTGATTTCCTCTTCTATTTTTTGTGTCCTTTTCCTGTCACCATCTAACTCACCCGTTGCAGTATCAATTACGTACACGTCGAGTGTTTTTCCGCTCTCTAAATAATGATTCACAAACCACTCCTGTTCCAGCGTTTTAAATACAATTTCCTTCCCTGCACCACCTGCTCCAATCAATACCAACCCATCTGGAAGCCTAACTTTTTCTCCCATTTTTCCTTCCTCCTTTCTTTCCCTTTCTATATCCTATTACAAAAGAGAAAAAGCATGATACTATTGCACCAACTACACAATATAGTAAAGTAGTTTTAAAAACATCTCGGGGTTCAGGAATCTTAGCAAGTTCATCTGCCAAGATGCTCGCTTCCTCAACTAAACCTTTTTCAAAAAATAAATCTTTAGTGAATATTTTTAACGGGTCAAGCTTATTCCACTCTATCTTTTTCAGCTTCTTATCGAATTCGTCTATATCTGGCACATTAACGGTAAATACTTCGTGCCCCTGGAGAACCTTCTACTTCACCTCCCGCATCCACTTGTTTAATTTCAAAATATTTATATGGACCTGGATTGTATTTAACGATTTTTAATCCATCAGCTCTTTTATCCACCTTTACTTCATTTGCGGAAGGTGCTCTTCCAATTATCTGAACTTGTATCTCTTTTTGTTGTGGAGCGGGAATTTCAAAGGATTTTTCATCCACTCTTTTATTTAGGTCAGGAAGTACATAAAATGGATTTATGCCATCTCGTGCTAAGTGTGTTTCAAAAGACAAGTTACATTTATCATCGTAATCTGAAATTGTCAGAGTGAGTGACACAGGTTCCCCCTCAGAGAGGGGGCTTTTTACTTCCTCGCTAACTTTTACTTCGAGCGCATTTGCGCTTTCTAAAGAAACGAATAATAGAATGAATATGGCTATAACTAAAAATACATGAGGCCTCCTGAATGCAGAAGTCCCCACAAGTTTTTGTTTGTGCATCATTTTTACATGCTTTATCACATAAGTTAATCACTCATAAGTTTCAGTTTCACATTATATAAGCTTTTCTATTTTTTTCTCTGCCGTTTAATCCCTGTGGAAGTTGCTATTCGATCATATTGTATAGACTGCGGAGCATAAACATCTTAAAGTCGGAAATTCAGGTTTTAAAACTTTCGAATTATTATTTCACTTAACTGCAACACCCACGGCACGTTTTATCAGCCGTCCTATTTCGTCAATCTCTTTTACCATCGGTCCTTTTTTGTCCGGGACTTCAACGATAATGGGTATTACGCTGCGTTTCTTCGCGTTTATCTCCCTTATCTTATCTCTGTTCTTAGCTTCGGCTGCAAATCGCTCGTTTATTATTATGATGGCAACCTCCTCTCTTGCCAATTTATCTAACACACGGGCAACGTCTTCTCCCCCATCTGAATATTCATACACTTCTTTTACGCCCGCAAGCCTGAACCCCGTAGCAGTCACCGGGTCGCCAATTACCGCAATCATTTTTAAACCTTTTCTTAATATCTTTATAAAGAAAGCGATATAAAAAGAGTTTTCACTATATCTTCTCGTAAACTGGCGGAAAGCCGTGCCATTCGCTGCTCAAACGTATTATTCACCTCGACTTTACCTTCTTTTCCCCTTACTATAACGCCTCCTGCCGACTTTATCCGTTCACCTGATAGCGATAAACGAACATTCACACCACTATCCTGGTTTATTTCATCGGATATTTTTTTTAGCATCTTCGGGTTCACAAAAGAAGCATCTTCCTCGCTAATTATCACTTCCAGTTCATCGCTTGCACTACTCCCGGCGATTATACTCATTGTCGCATCCTTTATCAAACCAGCCATGATACGGGAATACGAGTTACCTTTGAAACCCGCGGTTTTTACTTCTTTTAGTCGGTTCATTGCTTCCTCTAACGCTTTCGCTATCATCTCTTCCTCGGCAGCCCATCCAAGCTTTCTCGCATTTAATCGAGCGGCTCTAACTATTCGCTCCTTCTCCTCAACTCCTTTTCTCTCCTCAGCCTCAATAAACCGCTTCTTTTGAACTTCTATCTCTTCCCTCACTTCTTCTACCTTCTTCTTTGCGTTCTCTTTCGCTTCGCTCATTATTTTCTCGCATTCTACGTTTGCTTCGTCCTTTATCTTCCCCACTATCTCTTTCGCACCCAAACGAATCACCTCAAACCTTTCTTTATGTGGGGCTCCGCCCCACGACCCCGCAAGCCCTTGTAAAGGGCTTAAAAGAAAGCTTTACCAAAGAAAAAAGATTAAACAAGCCCTAAAATCTTTTCTAACGCCACGTTTACCGCACTGTCGAGATTCGATTCCGCGTTTGCTTTCCGCTTCTCCGCTTCTGTCTCCGCATTTTTCATTATCTCTTCCTCTACCTCCGCACCTCCCTTTGCATATTTATCTAAAATCTGCACTGCTAAGCTCTTTTCATCCTCACGTGCCTGCTCCTTTAGCCGCGTTACTTCATCCGCCGCATCTTTGAGTATTTTCGCAGCGCTTTCCTTTCCCTTCTCTATTAACTTCCTGCCTTCCTCTTCCCTTTCTCTTATTAACTTAAGCGCTTCTACTGCCATTGTATTCCTCTATAATGGACTGTCTTTATTATGCTTTTATAAATTAGATGTGATTTTATTATTTTATTAATTAAGCGAAGTCCGGGATGAAAAAGCATGAAAGTCATATCCATAATAGGCGAGAAGAAGTCAGGGAAAACATCTCTTATCCAGTATTTGATTGCATATCTGAAGGAATACGGTAAAGTAGGATGCATAAAACACGCCCATGAGTTGGATCTGGATGCTTCAAAAGATACAGACCGTTTTTTTAACGCCGGAGCTGAAGTTGTCATAGGAACTTCGGAGGAAAAGACGGTAAAAATTTGCGGTGGTAAAAATTTGAAGGAGTTGATAGAAGAAATAGCGGATTCAGGTGTTGATTTCGTGCTCGTTGAAGGCTTTAAGAGCAGTAACTTACCGAAGATAGCACTGAACGACTTCTCAGACGAAGAAGTCAATAACATAGTAAAGAGGATAGATTTTAGAGGCAAGATGAGTGAAGAAATGATAACGGAGATAGTTCAACTCATTCTTTCCCTGGAAGATTACAAAACCTTTCTTTCCCTATAAGTTTTTCTTTTAGCACAAACCTTTTCTTAGAAAGAAAAGCTTTACCAAAAGAATATACTCTTTCTTAGTACAGGTTCTTTCTTTAGAAAGAAAGTGTTTTCTAAAAAGAAAAAGTGTATGAAAGCGAAAATAAGCTTTTCCTCGGTAGATGCGACCAGCAACCCTACGGAATGGATGTATAGATTGGAAGATGCAGGTTTTCAGGGCTGGGAGATAGTGGGCGAAGGTATGCAGAAGGTGGAAGGGGAATTCAAAGTGCGGGTGAGGGAAATATACGAAACAACGAATCTCGTTCTTTCCTTACACGCACCGCTTTCTGATATTAACATAGCGAGCGTAAACGAGAGGATATGGGAAGAGAGCATAAGGCAGATAAAAGAGTGTATAGAGAATACATACGAGTTCATTGCAGATATATGCGTGGTGCATCCGGGCGTTTTCTCGCCATTGTCCATACAGATGCCGGAGAAGGCGATTCAGAAGGCGATTGAAGGTCTAACCACGCTTTCCGGATTCGCTGAGGAACGTGGATTACGAATAGCGGTAGAGAATCTTCCGTCTTCAAATATGCTGGTAGGACGGTATCCCGATGAACTCATTCAAATAGTGCGAGGTGTGAATATGGATAATCTGGGGTTATGCCTTGACGTGGCGCATGCGAATACGACAAAAACGCTGGATGAATTCTTGACTATCAAGGCGAAGGCAGAGGATATGGAGATAATACATATACATACGAGCGATAACTTCGGAGCGGATGATTTGCATTTGCCATTGGGGAAAGGGAATCTGGATTGGAAGAAGGTGTTAAACGGGATTAATGATTATGAAGGGCTAATGGTAATGGAGTTATACACAATAGAGGGCGGGATAGAGAGTTTGGAGTTTATCCGAAAACGTTGTTTAAAATGAGCAAAAGAGGTAATGGGGATAAAGAAGTGTGGAGATTGAAGAAGGAATGGTTTTATATATCCCAATGTTCATAGCTAAAAGTGAAGTTGAAATGTTTCAATTGCAGGGAGGCATAAGCGAACTTAACTCCGGATATATTGCCGAAATGGATGTATATACGAATCTGAATTCGGATATAGTGAAGTTATATAGAATGGCGTCTTTAGATAAAGATATGGAGGTTATCAAATGGTTAGAAAAATCCTAAAAGATAAGCCTCTTGTAGAGGCAATATTTGAATTACGATGGGAACTCCAGGAACCAACTTCTGGAATGAAGATAGACCCTCACTACAAGATACTGATTGGCAGAATATATGATAGGGTTAAGGAGGAATATCCTTTCCATGAACAATTACCCACCGCAACTATGCCGGATGAAATTGCGGGATATGTTGTTCAACACCGATTTAGGGAAAGCAAAGATGAATGGCCTCTTATTCAAATAGGACCTGGAATTATTACTTTAAATGATACTGATGGGTATATATGGGCGGATTTTGAGAAAAGAATATCTCATGTTCTGGATACTCTTTTTGATGCATATCCTGATGCAGAGAGCAATATGAAGGTTAGCGGATTGTTATTACGGTATATTGACGCTGTTGATTTTGATTATGAGAAAGATGATATCTTCGATTTTCTGAAAGAAAAAATGAAAATGAATATAGAGATACATAAAATGCTATTTGAGAAGACTGGAGTTAGTAAGTTACCTTTAGGCTTGGATTTACGATTTTCTTTCCCTTCCACAAAGCCTAAGGGAGCAATACACCTAAGATTTGCCCGAGGAAAAAGGAAAGATGCGGATGCTTTAATATGGGAGACGATGGTTCAGTCATTCGGAAATGATGCACCTAAGGTCAAGAAGGAAATCACCATCTGGGTAAAAAAGGCTCATGAACTTACAAATGATTGGTTTTTTAAGATGATAGAGGGAGAACTGTTAAGGAGGTTTTAATGATGTATCAACTTACAATGCAAGATGTTACATACCAAGGTTATTCAATTCAATACCCTCCCGCCGTAAGTTCAAGAGTAGTGGAGATGGATATAAGTGAAATAGTGGATAGCTTATTAGCTATTTGGATGAAACAGAAACGTTTAAAAGAGCCCTTTTTCTATCGAACCTTATTAGCTCTACTTGAAACTGATTCGTCTTCGGTCTGGCCACGTTTTGAAACAAAGAGTGAGACATCTTTGATAAAAGAAGCTGTTGAAGAAGCCATTCCGGAAGAAATATTAGAATTTAATATTGTTGTTCGGATGCCTCCAATAAAAGAATGGACTACACAAGTAAGAATAAAAAGTACAGAAAAAGCAACTCCGCATATCGTGGAACCGGGGGGAATTTAATGCCGGGAGAATATCCTTGGTATGACATCGTAAAGAGCGAGGAAGATATTATGCAAGGAGATTTTATCAAAGAATGTCCTGTGATAATTCCTCCCTCAGAGATATCCGATGAAGTTGAAGTTCGTATTATTAATTATGATGTGGTCATTATGAGTCAATCATGTGATCTTGTGCAAAGAAAACTCGATTTGGTTCTGGTTTGCCCGATTTGGCCCCTAAGAGAGTTTGAGGAAAGAAGTGACTTTTTCAAAAGTAGAAAAGGGAAAGAAGAATTAAGACAAGGAAACGTACCAGGATACCACTTATTAAATAAATGTGAGATAGACCGGTTTCAAACGGATTATTTAGTGGTTGATTTTCGTAGTGTTTATAGCGTGCCTTTCGATTTTGTTATAGATTTGGTTAAAAGAAGAGGTAAAAGATTACGCTTATTATCGCCTTACAGAGAACATTTATCCCAAGCTTTCGCAAGATTCTTTATGAGGGTTGGCTTACCAGTCGATATACCGCCATTCAGGTAATAAGTAATGAAGGTCGCCCATTCATATAACAGAGCGTATCTGGCTTTGCTACGCTCCCGAATTCAACAGCTATTCTATTGGGTTTATTGTCCATATCCCTTAAGTATTAAGTAGTATAATTTCAATTTTAAAATATCACTCTCAGTGGAGAAGGCAATGGAAACGAAAGTGACATGGAATGAGTTGAAGTTTGGAGAAAGAACGTTCTTTCCCGTGGTGCGGAAATTGGGAGAGATGAAGGAAGTCGTATTTGACAAGCGTTTTTTAGCGAGTGCGAACGTGGATATGGAATTGTATTACATGTTCAGGGACGTATCGAAGGACGATGAGGACGAGAAGAAGATAACGGCGAAAGGGCTGAGATACGACGTCACCATTATTCCCGCGAATAAGCTCGGCGTGGAATTCGTGAAAACCGCAGGGCACTATCATCCCTTACTGCCCGATTCTGACGTAACGTATCCGGAAATATACGAAGTATTGGAGGGCGAAGCGCATTACCTTTTACAGCGCCGTGAGGAGGAAGCGAGAGGTGCGGAGAGAATAACTGACGTAGTGGTGGTAAAGGCGGAAAAGGGTGATAAGGTCATAATTCCGCACAATTATGGGCACGTTACGATAAACCCGTCTGAAACGACTTTAAAGATGGCAAACTGGGTTGCAAGCACGTTCTCCTCGATATACGAGCCGGTGAGAAGGAAAGGAGGCGCCGCTTATTTTGAACTGACGGATGGCGAGTTTATAAAGAACGATAATTATGAAGACACGCCGGATATTAGATTCTTGAAGCCTTCGGATATAGAAAAGGAAGTTGGGCTAAGACTGAGTAAAGAAGTGGAGATGTATGAACTGCTTAGAGAACCCGAAAAACTGGAGTTCCTTACGAATCCAAACCTTTAACATTTTATTGCGCATACTCACAAAAAATATTGTCAATAACTGCAAAAGAACTTAGATTGATAACAAGTTTTTTTATATGCTCCTCGAAATGCATTTAGTGGTGACAAAATGATAAATGAGTTTCTTACTTCTTTACCGCTGAGCCCGCAGAGAACACAGAGAGTTAGTCTTAATCAATCGAATCAAGGAACAAAAGAATTTGAGGATGAAATCACCGAGCGGAAGCGAGTGGAGGCGGAGTTGCGTGAGAGGGAAGAAAGGAAGGATTTGATGCTTAGAACAATGCCAAGCGCTTTGTTCACGGTCGATCTGAACCGGAGGATAACATCCTGGAATAAAAAGGCAGAAGACATAACCGGACTCAAGGCAGAAGAAGTCATCGGACAAGACTGTATTACAGCGATGAACTGTGATGCGTGTAAAAAAGGATGTAATCTTTTCGATGATAGTATAGAGAAACCGATATATGGAAAAGAATGCACCATGGAGATAAATGGTAAGCTTCTGACAATCTCAAAGAATGCAGATATATTTAGAGATTCGGAAGGGAATATACTTGGTGGTCTGGAAAGTTTCATTGACGTCACCGAGCAGAAGCGGGCAGAGGAAGAACTGAAGAAGAAAAACGAGGAGCTGGCAAGATTTAACAAACAGGCGGTGGACAGAGAGCTGAAAATGGTGGAATTGAAGAAGGAAATAAACGCCCTTCGTGAGGAATTGGGGAAGGAGCCCCGCTATAAGAACGCGATAAATTATAAGGAGAGTGAAAGCAAATGAGAATCCAGACACAGTTTCTTGTCGTCATTTTCTCACTTATTTTAATCGTTGGTATGAACGTCGTCATGGTTAGCGAAACCGTTTCAAAACATATCGTGAAACAGGAGATTTACAATCATTTGGAGGGCACTGCACAATCAAGAGCGAACCACGTCGAATCGTTTTTAGAATTAGAAAAAACAACGGTCCAGCAATTATCACAAAGCATAGTCATCCAAAAATTATTGCTCACGGATAAAAATGATGAAGAATACGCTAAAGCGTTTAATGACGTTACAAAGCGATTAAAAAGTAGAGTAGAAATAGGAAAGGATACGTATGGCGTTTTCGTTCTGGATAAAAATGGGGTTATTATTGCATCTAATGACGCAGGAGATATAGGAAAAGAAAAAAGTAATTGCTCTTGCTTTTCGGGAGGAAGACAGGGAGTTTTTGTTAAGGACGCATATACTTCTGAACCAGAAGGCATAGATTCTCTTGCTTTTTCCGCACCAATCGTAGATGACAATAATGAGCTTTCAGGAGTAGTCGTTATGAAGGTTTTTGCAGAAGCGTTGGATGAGATAACCACGGATACTGCGGGTTTGGGAGAAACCGAAGAGGTATACCTCGTAAACAGAGACGGGTATATGATAACGTCCTCAAGGTTTGTAAATGATACGTTCTTGAAACAAAAAGTAGATACGGAAAATACGAGGAAATGTTTTGCAGAACTCGATCGTTTTGGCGCACGGGAGCACGAACCCGAAGCAATTTCATTCACGAGTTATCGGGGCACGGACGTTATCGGAGTCCACGTGCCAATAGCAGAGATGGAATGGTGCTTGCAGGCAGAAATAAGTGAAGAAGAAGCATTTGCACCACTTGTCGCGCTAACGAAAACGATGCTGTTGATTCTTGCC
>JADHYP010000033.1 GCA_016782355.1 Candidatus Syntropharchaeum sp.
GGGTAACAGCGAAAATTTTCGCCGCCTCTCGCTTCCCCATTTGAAGCGACATTTCTGTTATTCTTAGCTTTGGCGAATAGCCCAATGCTTTAATTAATAATGATTGTCCAGTCTCGTTATACCTTACTTCTTTTGGCATTCTCTTCCTCCTACTGTTAAGTTAATTGATTGATGTACTGAGTATTTATAAAAGAGGTGCAACGGCGTCGTTAAATCCCGCAAGAGGTGAAGAGATTGTGGAGTTCATAAAAAGGGTGGAAAGTGACTGAGTGCCTGCGGTTACTTTCGGTGCAGTAACAATGTTCATGGTTTGATTTTCTCCTCTGCCCATTTGCGAACCTTTCTTACGAGTTCGCGAGTCGCCACCCTGTCAAAAGGTAACTCGGCTTCCGATGGTAGTATATCGTAGCGGAACTCAACAGCATAAGGGGAAAGCACATCCAGTTCCTTAATATAATCTGGAACTTCTATTTCATTATCGGTGAGCAAATTCAGCAGTTTCTCAAGATCGTGGATTTTTCGGTATGCAACTCTAAATTCTGACAATACTGCCTTTAAGAGTTTTTCAACTGCCTGCTGGGCATGAAAACCTATTATTTCATCGCTGATACGTTCGGAATCTAATATTTCATCCAATAGAGCTTCATCTTCAGACGCTTTTTCCAATAGTAACAAAGCCTGCTCATGATGTTTCATACAATATCCTCCCTTCCAAGGCAGCTTCGTAGATTACCGTTCCAGGTGTATCTGCCCAATCATTGAATACCTGTTCGCTTACTACAATGATGTCAACAGGTATCCGCAAAGGGCTCAAAATTCGTCTAAGCCTTACCATCTCCATCTTGCGTGCTTTTAGTTCTTTTTCTACAATAAGAAAATCAAGGTCACTATCTTCATCAGCCTTACCCGTAGCATAAGAGCCAAAGAGGATGATCTTGACTGGATTGGCAGCTCTCTTAAGCAGTTGAACTGCTTCCCGGATGGTTGCTTCTGGAATCATATTTATGCTATATTATCACCGCTTAATTTAACCCTTACAAGATTAACAATTTCCTCCACCATCTTTATAGCATCAGACCCCTCTTTTTCGGTAAAAGATTCATAAGGAACCGCAGGAGGGGCTATTGCATCTGGGTATCGGGTAGTCAAGTAATATTTATCAAGAATAACCCCGAACTCCTTAAATTTAGAAAACTCCGCTTCAAAAAGGCTACATTTTTCTGCAAGTTTTTGTATTGCGTGCTCCCAGATATATCGTTCGCCTTTAAAGATGAGATACGCTTTTAATGCCTTTTGAGCAGCCTGCTCGCACATAAAGCAAGTATAAGAATATATTTCCCGCTCAAAATTGCTCTTAGCGGACTCTAAGTCAAAATCAGCCTGCTCAAACCACCGTTCCGATTCCTCTTTACTCCTTCTCATATAAAATCCGCCCCTCTTTCAACACTCGCTCAATAAATGGATTTTCCCATTCAATCATCCTCTCAATTTCCTCAGGTGTGTATACGAACACATCAACTTTTCCTAGGTCTAAGTCTATAAGTCTTGCTACTTCTATTAATCTTTCAATAAATCTCTTCTCGGTTTTTTTAATTACAACAAAATCCAGATCGCTGTATTCATCCATCTCATCTCGAACATAAGAGCCAAAAATGATTATCTTTTCAGGCTCATACTGCATAAGACATTTAACTATCTTATCTACCTTATCCATTCTCACCATCTTCTATATATGTCTCCTCGCCTATTATACTTTTCTTGTTAGCCACCTTGCCGAAAGCTTCTTTCATTCTTCCACCTTCCCAATTTGAAGCGACATTTCTGTTATTATTTCATCAATTCCTGCTCGATAGTCGTGTTCTTTGGAAACTCACCGACGATTAACTTGTTCCGGTGAAGGAGACAGAACCGATGAATCAAGTTCTCACCGAAGAACTCCTCAAAGACCCCTGGATAACGCATTGAAGGTTCGATTCCACGGTCTTCGCAAATCCGCAAGAAGGTAATCCGGTCTAACAACTTCTGCACTGCATAGTTCAACTCGTTTACCTTATCGAAACCGCGTTACGCCAACCCTTTTGCAGTGCTCAGTAACCGGGCAGATGCTGCACTTTGGACTGATAGGCGTGCATATAGTTTTGCCATGCATGACGAGCAGGTCGTTAAAGATAATCCAGTACCGCTTTGGAAGCGTTTTTCGTAATGCAAACTCTGTCTGATACGGATTTTTAGTCGCTACGAGTCCCATGCGATTGGATATACGGTGGACGTGAGTATCAACGGCGACACCGGGTTTATTATAGCCCATCGTGATAACGATATTTGCGGTTTTTCTACCAACACCCTTTAGATTCAAGAGTTCATCTATCTTGTCCGGGACCTTAGAATCATAGCGCTCAATCAGGACACGACAGAGTTCAAGTATTTGCGCCGCCTTCCTCCGGTAGAATCCGACAGGATAGATTGCAGCTTCTATCTCCTCTCTTTTGAGGTTTAACATCTCTTCAGGCGTTTTTGCCAGTGCAAATAACCGTTCGGAAGCTCTGGCAGTCACTTCATCCCTTGTTCTAAGACTCAAAAGGCATGAAATCAGTGTAAGAAAAGGGTCTTTTCTCGTTGAAACATCCGTCAATGCCGACGTTTCCTCTTGATACCGCGTTTTAAGAATCTGCACCACCTTCTCAATATCATTCGGCAAGTTCTCTCACCTTCCGGATATTTTCAATATCGCCTCTCCGATCATCAACCGGAGTCTCGAGGATTATCGGCAACTCCCTGATACGCTCATCTTTGAGCATCACTCGAAAACCTTCTTCTCCTATATACCCAAGCCCAATATGCTCATGCCTGTCCAGTCGCGAGTTCCGACCTGCCTTTGCATCATTTAGATGGATGAGCTTCAGACGTTCAAGTCCAATGACCGCATCAAAATGCTGCATCGTAGCTTTCAGGCTTTTTTCAGTCCGTAATTCGTATCCGGCAACAAAAGCGTGGCAGGTGTCAAAGCAGATTCCAATTCGTTCCTGCTGCTCAACACGGTCCATGATGTGTCGTATATCCTCAAAGGTTCCTCCCATACTGTTCTTCGTCCCGGCGGTATTCTCTAAAAGCAGCATCACGCGGTTATCAACTTCATTGAATGCCGTGTTTATCGCATTCACTATCCGCCGAAGCCCCTCTGCTTTTCCATATCCTCGATGACTCCCAAGGTGCGTGACAATGTAAGGAATCCGTAAAGAGCCGCTGCGCTTCAATTCCTCGACAAGAGCTGCCACAGACTGATGGTAAACCTTATCTGCCGGTGCAGCAAGATTTGGAAGGTATGGCATGTGGTCCACAGGAGGAAATATCCCGGAATGCTCAACCTTCTCAGTGAATCGTGTTATCACAATCTCTGTAAGCTCCTTGAGTTTCCATCCGCGTGGGTTTCTCGAGAATATCTGGAAGGTATCACAACCCTTCTCTATTGCTCGTCCCACTGCCTTATCTATCGACCCTGCGATTGAGACGTGAACGCCAACTCGAACCATTACCTTTTCCAACACTCCCCTTATCACCACTCAATTAAAATATAGTGTGGGTGCTATACTTCAAAGGCAAAGGAGCAGAACCTATCTCCTTTTGCCATACAGCTCTTTAACTCAACGCGTGTATTGAGCAAACCACCGATGAAGTTCATATCAAACTCGCATACGAGCTCACCGAACTCCATGGCAATCTCATGGATGAGGCAATTGTATTCTTTTATAATTATTTTACCATCCTCTCGCTTCATCTCTGCAAATGTTCCCAGTTCGTTCAACAATTCCACCACGGACTCCACATCGCCAGCCCCGTTCAGTCTTTCTCTGTAATAAGATGCCTGCGCCGCGCCCAATCGCGCCATCATCTCCCTCACCCTCTCTGACCCTTCCCTCTCGATTATATCTCGGATAATCCATTTGAAGAAGTCAGAATATGCTTTTGGAAAGAATTTCTCCGCTTTCTCGGTGAGAGAATAAAAAATCTTCGGTCTCCCCATTTTTTCTTTAATCGCAATCCTCTTTATCAAGCTATCCCGCTCCAGAAGTGATGGCTATGGCGGGAGAAGAGATACATATAAGAGATTTTCCACCTTTCATCAGGTTCGAACTTGAGGAAAGATTCCGAAGGGAAATCTTCGCAAAGTTCTTGAAGAGCGTGAGCGAGGTTGAAGTAGGCATTCTTCCGGAAGAGTTCTGGAACTCGGTGGAAGAAGAATTTGAAATATCGAGATACGAGTTGAACTTTGGCAAAGTACGTGGAAAGATATTAAAAACACTCGAAAAAAGTCCATTAAGAGCGAGGGAGATACTGGAAAGAAATCCTGACGTCCCCGCGAATTCCATTTACCACGCTATAATGTGGTTAAAGGGTCAAAAACACATAAAAAAGAAAGGAGAGCGGTGGGCGCGCAAAGAAGATTGTTTTGACCGTGTTAGAGTTTCCGACCTTGCAAGAATAATCGATATGAGACACGAGGGTGAAAGAAGAAAGAATGCCATATCTATAAAGGAATTGGAGATGGCAACTTTTCTGTGGCCGAGTTATGAGCGTGCTTGTGATCGTGCGGGGATACGTTTTCAAACCACGTCTTATGGGCGATGGTATCAAAATCAGTTCGCACTCGCGAGAGCGGTAAAAGAATGGAGGAGAGGAAATACTAATATTCCTCAATGGACTCTGATAGCGATAGCCGATTTTACCAACGTGGATATTGAGGAGAGAGAAGTAATATCAAGCTATTGTCTTCCTCCGGGGGTTGAAATATCCCCCCATTATAAAGGGCGGTATAAACTCCCTATTGAAGTCTCTTCTGACCTTGACGTTATTGCGCTTCAAATACTCATGAATGCGGATGGATTGGTACATCCCGCTAAACATAAAAAGGCGATATTTAAAAGACTACACCACACTTTCGGCTCATTTCAAAGCGACCGGATACCCCTAACCATAAGAAAGATAATTGAGAATTATTATCAAATCCCGGGTTGTAGAAGAAACGGCATTAGAATACCCGAAAAAATGAAGGAGAGATGGGAACAACACCCGTTTCACGAGAAGACGCTCTCTAAAATCATGGTTCTGGAGACGTTGTTTGAACTGGATAAATCAAGAAGAACTTATGAGCTAATCTCGCGCTCGATAGACTTTCTTGACGATGTAGCGAGCATATTAAAGGATTTAGGAATTGGCACCATTAAGATAACAAAAAGGAAAGACAGACCCCATTATCGGTCTTATTTGCCTAAAAAGGTGAAAGAAAATCTTGAAGGCTTAAAAGAAAAAATAGAAAAAATCAAGATTGAAAAAGGGATTGATTTTCTCGTTGAAAAGGAGGGAATAGAACTGATCAGGAACGTTAAAAATTATTGGGGCGAGGAAGGGGTTAATATACTCTCCAACCTGACTCAGGATAAAGGAGTCAGAGACCTTGACCTTGCCCGAGCTTGTGGTGTGACACCAAAAGAGGTGAGGAAAATACTCTATGAACTCATAGATAGAGCGATTATCACCTGCGTAAGAGAAGAGACCACTGCACTCGTGGAATATTATTACTATTTGAGTCCTGATGGTATCGAGAAATTTTTAGCAGGGGAAAAGAAGGTGAAAGAAGAAGAAGATTTCAAATACCCATTTCCGGAAGAATTCAATTTTTATCAGCGAAGAAGATTGTTTGTATTTGTTTAGCTCCTTATATAACCACAAGATTACACATCGTGGGCTCTGCCCACGTCCCCGCAAACCCTGAAAGGGTTTATTTCACGAGAAACCTTTCTTTAAAAAAGAAAGCTTTACCAAAGATAAAACTTTTTTCTAAAAAGTTTTAGTGTTAATCTCGTGAAATCTCGTGGTTTTTTATCTCTATATGTTTCTGACAGGTGTTATTTCTACTTAAAGTCTTTTATAGGATGTTGAAATAAAATATTAACGGTGCTGATAAGAAAATGGGAACAAAAGGAAGAGAAATTGTGCAGGTGGATGTAAAAACGTTGATAGAGCTGTTGAGGAACGCTTATGCAGATGAGTGGCTGGCATACTACCAGTATTGGGTATCTGCACAAATAGTAAAGGGAAGAAGGAGGAACGAAGCGGTTTCAGAACTCACGGAACATGCGGGAGATGAATTAAGGCATGCAGAACTGCTTTCTGAGCGGATAATGCAGTTAGGAGGAGCACCCATAACAAATATAACGGAATTGAACGAGCGCGCAAACTGTAAATATGCAGACCCTGCGAATCCCGACTCGGTAGAGATATTAAAACAGGTGATAGATGGTGAGAGATGCGCCATTGACGTTTACAACAAGCTATTGGATATGTTAAGGCAGAAAGACCCGGTAACCTACCACGTTATTTTAGAAATTATCGAGGATGAAATAGAGCACGAGGATGATTTTGAGACACTACTGGAAGATATACAAAGCTGTGGTGAATAATGGCTGATAGATTAGGGGGGCGTATTCAGTATGCAGATTGGAAGAAGGAGAAGCACGTGCCAGCAATCGAGTGCCCTTCTGAAGTGAAGGCAGGAGAGTTCTTTGTGGTGAAAGTCACGCTTGGTAAGGGGATAGCACATCCTAATACAACCGAACATCATATCCGATGGATAAACGTCTTCTTTCATCCGGAAGGAGAGAAGTTCAGCTATCACGTGGGCAATTTTGAGTTCTCTGCGCATGGCGAATCTACCGAAGGTCCAAACAAGGGGCCGGTCTATACGCACCACGAAGTTGCGTTTTCTATGAGAATCAACAAGCCGGGAACTATTCATGCTTTAGCGTTATGCAACATTCACGGGTTATGGGAAACAGCAAAAGAGATAAAACTGCCGTAATAATGCTTTTGATTGGCGTCCCGGCGTACTCGATACAAGGACCCTCGAATACAGAGGCGAGTTCATGGGCATCGAAGGCATTGCGTAAAAACCTATCATAATTTATATGCATGTGGTGTCAAATATAGTACGGACAAAATGAAGTTGTTAGTGAGGAGATACACCTCAGATTTACATGAAACACCGTATATGGCTGAAGTAATCCTCGAAACAGGAGCGAAGATAAATATAGATAGGGCGAATGTGGACGCAGTGCGGGCCGATCTCATCATTGACGTTCCGAGTGATAAACTGGAGCAGGTAGCAGAGCATTTTAGGCAGAAAGGACTTGAGGTACGGCGATTGACGAAGCTAATCGCATGGGATGAAGAAAGATGCATTCACTGCGGTGCTTGTATCTCTGTTTGCCCTGCTCATGTTTTCACGTTTGACCAGGCATGGACTATACATCTTGAGGAGGGGAAGTGTATTCGGTGTGACGTATGTATAAAAGCGTGTCCCCTCAACGCTTTGGCGTCCGTGGATTGATAAAATCGTATGAGGGATTGAAATGAAGTGGTCTTACCAGATTGGCAGTATCCGGGGGATACCGATAAAGCTGCACCTGACGTTCCTGATAATATTGTTGGCTTTTATCTGGATATTCGCAGTTAACGAGTTTAGAATTAAAACACTTGGCATAATTCTCGGTTTCGGAGGCATGAACATTTCGACGTGGTTAAAATACCTGTGGGGAGTCATTGCTTCGGTTCTTTTTTTCTCAACCCTGCTCTTTCACGAGCTCAGTCACTCCTTCGTTGCACAGAGTTATGGCGTGCATATAAGGAGCATAACCCTGTTCGTCATCGGTGGCGTGGCTCAGATGGAGGAGATTCCCAAAGAGCCACGAATGGAGGCAAAGATTTCGGCTGCTGGTCCTGCTCTCAGTTTGAGCATAGGCGCCCTTAGCTATGCCATTTACTACGTCTTTGGTCCGGTAAGCCCTGCTGAAATTGAGGCGACGTTCAAGAATGCCGCGCTCATAGTGGTAGGTATAATTGCATTTTACAACATAGTCATTGGTCTCTTCAATCTCATTCCCGCGTTCCCCATGGATGGAGGAAGGATATTGCGGGCATTGTTTGCCACGCGTATGCCCTATGTAGATGCAACCAGAAAGGCGGTTGTAGTGGGTAAGAGCTTCGCATTTGCTATGGGTCTTTTTGGGTTATTCGTATTGAGTCCTATTCTAATAGCCATAGCATTATTCATCTACTTTGGTGCTTCCGAGGAGGAGAAGGCAACGGTTATTTCGGTCACCTTAGAGGGCGTGAAGGTCAGGGACGTTATGACCAGCGTTCCGGACATAATCTACGTGCCCCCCGACTGGACGCTCGAAGAGTTAATAGAGGTGATGTTCAAGACCAGACACATGGGCTATCCGGTGCAGGAAAGCCAGACTTCTCCGGTGCTTGGAGTAGTAACCTTCGCGGACGTCCAGAGGATACCTGCCTTGGAGCGAGCCATTACAAGGGTCAAGGACGTCATGAAGAGCGAGATAATCTCTATCGGACCGGATGCAGATGCCTTTGATGCTCTTAAGCTCATGTCCACCAGTAATTTGGGTCGCTTGATAGTCATGGATGGTGGGCAGATGGTGGGTATCGTCTCCAGGACCGACCTCGTGAGAGCTATACAGTTCAGAGGTGCATACAAATGAGGTATTTGTACTTGTTAACCGCTGAGCCCGCAGAGAACGCGGAGAGCCAGGAAAATTATTTTATATAGTCCGAAAGTCAATATACTATACAGCATTGAAAGTTGGGGGGTAAAAATGATGGAACGGGATCGGATTATAGGTAAAGTAATCGGTCCTAATTCATTGCGTGCCAGTGGGAGAATATTTCAGTGTTGGACCAACGCAATGTCGGCTGCGGTGGCGCCTCAGCCGCTTGATCTGGCAGGATACGTGGGGCAGGTCGTAGAGGTAAGCGGACGCCTTAATGACGATCTCTGGGAGGCGCGTTTCGTAGGGGTGATACACGGAGGCTACCAGGAAGTTAATACTACCAAAGGCTCTATTATTAGTTGTTCCACGGGTGCGAGCATGGGATGGGGAGTGTAGTGGCGTGGGTTATGCCACTGAATCTTTTGGAATAAAAATGTATGAAAGAGAGTTTCAGGCTAAAAGAGACTTTCGTATGGATAACCGCGGACGAGAAGAGATATATAGAGATTGCAAAAGAGGAGATAAAACAGCGTAGGAAAGAATTGGAAAGATTCGTGCGTTGGCATCCCTATTTTCTCGTAACGCTCGAGAGTTACCGGATAGGAGAAAGGGATAAGATACCAGAGATAGTGAGAAGAATGATAGAGGCTACGGTAAAATTTGGCATGGGACCGATGTCAGCAGTTGCAGGCACTTTAGCTGAGTTTGCAGTAGAGGCGATGCGAGACGCCCGGGCTACTTATGCAATGGTGGATAATGGCGGCGACGTTGCATTGATAAGTGATAGGGACGTGCTTGTTGGCATATATGCAGGAGAAAGCCCCTTCTCAAACAAGATTGCTCTCCGGATAAAACCTTCCTCCTCCCTATTAGGTATATGCACGTCTTCCGGGGCTGTTGGGCATTCCATAAGTTTTGGGAACGCAGATGCTGCTACTGTGATAAGCAATAGCGCATCTTTATCAGATGCCGCAGCTACTGCGCTCTGTAATTCCGTAACTGATGCTCATTCTATCCCGAAAGCTTTTCACTCGATTAAACACGTGGAGGGCATTGAAGGTGCGCTTATAATATACAAGGACATGCTCGCAACATGGGGAAAAATTCCGGAAATCGTCCGTTTATAACCACAAGGTTACATAGATTTTCACATAAACTTTCTTTAGAAAATCATTCATGGGCTCCGCCTACGTCCCCGCAAGTCCCGAAGGGGTTTAGTTTGATCATCGTTAAATTAAAAAGATTATTCAGTTTTTGATGAGCTACCTAACCCCCAATTATTTCCTCATACCCTTCCCGGATTTCTTCCCAGTATTCTTTCGCTGCTTGTTCCCGATTTTCGTTAAACTTATTAATCCAAAGGTCTAATCCTTCATTTCCTTCAGGCATCTTCTTCTTTATCTCTGCAAGATACCTGTGGATAACATTTTTAGTCTTCTTTGTCTCCCAGAAGACGGGATACTGGTTTGCTTTACGGTCATATTCGATAATCTTCCGTAGAAGCGCTCTACAATGTTCGTAAAGGTTGAGGTCAACACCGCGTCCTCGACGCAGGAGCGTCTCAACGGTTCTCTCGGACCAACCGCGGTGAAACCTGCATATTCCCATTTCCTCTGAATACATCTCTCTTATTGCGCGTTCCGCACAACTTTTCCCAAGCTCTCCTGGTGGCAGAGAATTTATACAATAATCAGTGAGGTATTTCCCCTGGATAGGTACAGGTGCGAATACGCCTGGCACCCAATATTGTGTGGGCGAAATGCAACCGTTTTCTCCGTATGAAATGTATAGTGTGCTATCAACAAACGTATTGCCCAAACTCCTTACCCGGTCTGCAAATAGCTTGTCCAGTTCTTTAGCAGCAACCCTGACACCGTGGGCTAAGATAGCTCCGATTCCCTCCTTGCGGTAGGCAACGAGTTCGGCAAGTTTTATTAACGCTTTCGCATTCGCTTGCGAGAATTCAATCCTGTAATTTCGCGGGTCAAATTCAACGTCATCCTCAAGCCCAAGTTCCTCTTTTCTGAGCAGTCCTTTATGGATACATTCCAGAATCCATGAACTCACGTTACCAAACTCGATGGCATCAAAACCCATCACTTCTACTTCTTTCACCGCCTTCTCGGCAGCTCTTTGATCGAATATACCAGAGTTAGGACCCAAAGCCTCGTAAGGTTCGTAGTCCTTCTTGTGCTCATGGTAGATTTTTTTGCAGGTTAGAGGGCATGGCTCCCCACAGGTGGCAAACGTTCTTGGTTCTACTATCTCTTCATTAAATTGTTTGAGATAATGGTTTTTTACGAGCGCATACAATGATTTTCTCTCGCTCTCGCTGAGATTGACGGATTC
>JADHYP010000034.1 GCA_016782355.1 Candidatus Syntropharchaeum sp.
TATAGACACAGATTAACGCAGATTGACACAGATGAAAAGATTAATGATGTTAAAAATACCCCCGCCTAATAAAAGGAAAAATCAGTGTAAATCAGTGTCTTAAATAGAAGGGAGTTATACTTTATATACAATAAGAAAAGCAAAAGGCAAAGGTGGTCGTGATGTCTACGGCAGTAAAAGATATAGCGCGCGAAATGCTTGCGCTTGCACAGGAAATAACAAGGAAAAAGAATCCTGAAGGTGCCCTAGGGCAGGTTTTGAAGGGATACTTAGAGAGAAGAATTGAGGAATGCGAGGAAGAAATCGCGAAATTCGAAAATAAATACGGTATGCCTTTCGAAGATTATAAAGAGATGTTAGGAGAAAAGTTCACTCTTTCTTATGAGCATGAAAAGGATTATATGAATTGGGAGGCATCTGTGATAGAATACGGATTCCTTAAGGGCGAAAAAAATAAGCTTGATTACTATGGATATTGAAAATTTCGTTGAAAAAGTATCTGAAGCAGTTAAAGGTTATGACTGGATAAAGAGGTTAGAAATCCATAGGAGAACGGAAATAAGGGTTTGGTTAAGGCTCTTCTTAAATGACGATTTTATCGAAACATTTCATAATTCAGAAACTGCGGGCACCTCTTATGCGTATATTGAAGGAGGTGAAAGGGTCTTTGGAGCAAATAACATGAGGATAGGATGGCATTTGCATCCCTATGGAAATGTAGCGAAACACGAACCAAGCCAGCCAATAACGATTGAAGATTTTCTCAAAAAGATGGAAGAAGAGCTTAATAAAAACCTTTCTTTAAAACTTTTAAGAAAAGTTTTATCAAAACCGCTTCGCAGAAAGAAAGCTTTACCAAAGAAATATTAACTTTATATACAAATGAAAAAGAGATACGGTGTGAGGGAATGATAACAAAAGCGGTAATACCTGCAGCGGGATTAGGAACGAGGTTTTTGCCCGTTACAAAATCAATGCCAAAGGAGATGTTGCCAATTATAGATAAACCCCTCATTCAATTTGCCGTTGAAGAGGCAATTGCATCAGGAATTGAGGATATTATAATCATAACGGGGTGGGGTAAAAGGGCAATAGAGGATTACTTTGATACTTCACCAGAACTTGAAAGTCATTTAGTTCAGAACAAAAAATACGAACTGTTGCAAGAAGTAAAGGATATTTCTTCTCTGGTTGATATTCATTATATAAGACAGAAAGAGCCAAAAGGGCTTGGCGATGCGGTTTTAAAAGCCGAGAAACACGTTGGTAACGAGCCGTTTGCTGTTTTGTTAGGAGATGACATAATAAAATGCGATAGCGATACTCCTTGTTGCATAAAACAATTGATGGATTTGTTTGAACAGTATTATTGGGATAAGCCGATAATCGCCGTTGAGAAGGTTCCAGAGGAGAAAATAAGCGACTATGGAATAATAAAAATAAAGGGTAAGGAAATAGATTTAGATTTTAGAAAATCCGTTTATCGTATTGAAGACATAATAGAAAAACCTTCTTTGGAGGAAGCACCGTCAAACATAGGAACTGTTGGAAGGTATATTCTAACGCCAGAGATATTTGATTGCATTAAGGAAACGCCACCGGGAAAAGGGAATGAGATACAGCTTACGGATGCTATTAGACTGCTAATAGAGAAAGACAAAAAAGATGTTTACGCGTATAAATTCAGCGGGAAGAGATACGATGCAGGCGATAAACTTGGGTATGTAAAAGCAATTGTAGATTTCGCTTTGGAGAGGGAGGATTTAAAAGATGATGTTAGAAGATATTTGGAGGAGTTAGTATGAAAAGAGCATTAGTAACGGACAGCGAAGAGCAAATAAA
Organism: Candidatus Syntropharchaeum sp.; assembly: GCA_016782355.1. Classification (GTDB taxonomy): domain Archaea; phylum Halobacteriota; class Syntropharchaeia; order Alkanophagales; family Methanospirareceae; genus WJOV01. The sequence continues at coordinate 1,843 of JADHYP010000034.1, forward strand.
GTTAATAGTGGACGAATTAAGGAGAGATGAAATTGAAGCGATATACGTATTCGGTTCTTATGCGAAAGGTAATGCAAAGCCTATTTCTGATATAGATATTTGCGTACTTACAAAAAGGAATATTCCAAAGCGTGTAAAAGAGGAAATATTGAGTAATTCATCCAGAAATATAGATATTTCCATATTCTGGGATCTCCCGCCAACGATAAGATTTAGGGTTTTAAAAGAAGGGAAGTTATTGTATAAAAGAGATGAAATAGCGTTGCAAAGGGTTAAAGTAGCCACACTCAAATCTTATTTGGATATTCAACCGATGATTAAAAGGCATTGCATTCATATATTAAGTTAGGTGAATGAAAATGTATGACGTAGAAAGAATAGGAAAGATAATAAGCGATATTGAACGATACTTTAGAGATTTAGAATTAGAGGGATTAAACATAAAAAATGTAGAAGACTTAGAGGATAGGAAAGATTTTTACGCTATCTCAATGGTTTTGTTCTCTATTCTCAACAGAGCCATAGACCTGGGAGATGAAATCGTGATGGCAAACAATCTGGGTATGCCATCCACCTACAAAGAGATTTTTAGATTATTAACCAGGAACGAGTACATCGGTAAAGATATAGGGGAAGAGTTATCTAACTTGGTGTTTTACAGGAATTTGTTGTCTCACGAATACTACGATCTAACAGAAGAAGATGTTTTTGAAGTCTTCAAAAGGATAGACATTGTTAAAAAGTTTGTTGGGAGAATAAAGGAAATTCTTAGAGAGGGATCGCTATGAAGGTGTCAGGACAGGATGGGACGTATTTGCAATATTATAAATTCAGCGGGAGAAGAGATGATGCTGGGGATAAGCGGGGGTATATTAAAGCGATTATAGATTCTGCTTTAGAAAGGGAAGATCTAAAAGGAGTAATTGAGAAATATCTACGAGAAATATGGAAAAGAGGAAAGGAGGGGATCACATGAGATATATTGTTGAAGTCGAAGAATTATCGACAGAGGTGTTGGAGAAACTGAAAAAGAATAGCAGAATAATACACATCTTCTCATTAATTGATAACACGATAGCGCTTGAAACTGAGGATGTCGAGCGCATTAAAGAGTTACGGGGTGTAAAACGAGTTTATGAATCAGGTAAAGCAAAACTCATGCTCAGCGATGCTCTGGATCTAATTGGTATTTTAGATGTGCATAACGGGGGATTTTATGGGGATGGTGTATGGATTGGAGTAATTGATTCCGGGATTGACATATCGGATCCACTGGTCAGCGGTTCAATAGTTTTAGAGCGGGATTTTACTGAAGAAGGGATGTATGATCCAATTGGTCATGGGACAATCATGGCGAGGATTCTTAAGGTTGCAGCACCAAATATCTCGTTTATAAATGCGAAGGTGGTTGACCGAACAGGGGAAGCGGATGAGATAGACATTATGAGAGCTACCGAGTGGTGCGTAAATTCAGGGACGGACATAATGAACCTCAGTTTAGGTATCCCAAGAAAGTGTGATGGCTCCTGTCCATTATGTGAATTGGTAAATACTGCATCGGAAAGAGCCATAATTGTTGCGGCTGCGGGGAACAATGGACCCGAAAAAGACAGCGTATCATGCCCTGCAAATTCTAAGTCTTGTATATGTGTTGGGTCTATGGAGAAGGATGGTACAGTGTCAAACTACAGCAGTAGAGGGTCACCAGATCATTTAAAACCTGATATTATTGCTCCTAGCTGTATTAGCTACGGAAATTTCAAATTAGAGGGTACGTCTATTGCTACGCCATTTGTTTCTGCATCCGCAGCCCTGCTATTATCCGTGGATGGTTCCGATAAAAGGCGGACTATTGATGCTATTCTCGGCACTGCTGAAGATAAAGGATTTCCAAAATGGGTTCAAGGGCAGGGATTAATAAGACCGGATAAAGCACTGGAGGTGATGTTATGCGATTGATAGTGCGCATTAAGGAGAAGAGCGTAGTAAAGGAACTGAGAAGCTTGGGCAAAGTACTGTATGTTTCGGATTTGACGAATATTGTGGGAATTGATACCAAAGTTGAGGATGCAGCAAAAATAAAAAAGATAGAAGGTGTTATTGATGTGAGGGAAAGTTCAAAAGGCGTTATCGCTGTATAGTTATCGAAGGAGTTAATATGAAAAGAGCACTGGTAACCGGTTGTGCGGGCTTCATAGGAAGCCATTTAGTGGATAAGTTGTTAGAGCAGGCATACGAAGTAGTAGGAATAGACTGTTTCACAGATTATTACTCAAAAGAGACCAAAGAAGAGAATATATCAAATGCTTTGAAAAACCTTTCTTTAAAAAAGAAAGCTTTACCAAAGAAATATCATAAAAACGCTAAGTTTGAGCTAATCGAAGAAGACATTATGAACATGGATAATTTCCCTGAAGTAGACTATGTGTTCCATTTAGCGGCACAAGCAGGTGTCAGGGCTTCATGGGGCAAGAGTTTTGAGATATATACGAAGAATAATATAGAAGCAACGCAAAAACTATTGGAACTCTGCAAAGATTCAAATATTAATATATAAATGGAGATATTTATATTACGGGAATGACGTGATAAAGAATATTAATTAAGAGTGAAAATAAAATGCGTGAAGGAGCGGGGGAAGCATTAAAAAGGTTGAAATCAAAAGCCAGATATACAACGAAAGAGCTATGCTCTAAAGGCGAGAAGATATATGGTGAGATAAAAGAGAAGTTAGAGCCAACATTAAACAATAAATTCGTGGCGATAGAAGTAGATAGTGGCGATTACTTCATAGGTAATGACGCTATAGAGGCTGCGGATAAAGCAAGAGAAAGATACCCCGGTTCTGTCTTTTTCTTGGTTAGGATCGGGCATCCTGCTGCTTTTAGAACGAAGAGAGGAATCAGGGTGTTATGATCGAAGGGTTCGTTAATGAAGACTTGGAACCTGTGATAGAAATAGAATTGATTTTCGAAGACAGGGCGGAAAGAACTTTTGCGATAATTGATACGGGTTTTAATGGGTACTTATGTTTGGCAGAGAATTTTATCGATAAAATGGATTTGAGTTACATCGGCACGGATTTTTTTGAACTCGGTAATGGTGAGATAGTAGAAAATGATGTCTTTTCTGGAAGGATAATATTTGATAAAATGGAACGCAATGTACTTGTAACCTTATCTACTTCCTCAGATGTGCTAATAGGAACTTCTTTGCTGAAGGCAAAAACTCTGTTCATTGACTTCATTGATCGACGGGTTGAAGTGAGAGACAAGGAATGAAAGCATTAGTAACCGGCTGTGCGGGCTTCATAGGGAGCCATTTGGTGGATAAGTTGTTAGAGAAGGCATACGAAGTAGTAGGAATAGACTGTTTCACAGATTATTACTCAAAAGAGATAAAAGAAGAGAATATATCAAATGCTCTTAAAAACCTTTCTTTAAAAAAGAAAGCTTTACCAAAGAAATATCATAAAAACGCTAAGTTTGAGCTAATTGAAGAAGACATTATGAACATGGATAATTTCCCTGAAGTAGATTATGTATTCCATTTAGCGGCACAAGCAGGTGTAAGGGCTTCATGGGGCAAGAGTTTTGAGATATACACGAAGAATAATATAGAAGCAACGCAAAAATTATTGGAATTCTATAAAGATAGAAAAATCAAAAAATTCGTTTACGCTTCTTCATCTTCTGTTTATGGCGATGCAGAACTGCCAATGCGAGAAAATAGTTTGTTAAAGCCCGTTTCTCCGTATGGTGTTACAAAGTTAGCGGGAGAGAACTTGTGTTATTTATACTGGAAGAATTATGGAGTTCCAACGGTTTCTTTAAGGTATTTCACCGTTTACGGACCAAGGTAAAGACCAGATATGGGGATTCATAAGTTTGTAAAGGCGATTTTGAATGGAGATGAAATAACAGTTTTCGGTGATGGGACACAGACGAGGGATTTCACTTTTGTTGATGATGTTGTAGAAGCGAATATATTGGCTGCGGAATGCGATAGCGTAGGGAAGAACTTCAACATAGGCGGCGGAAGTAGAATAAGTGTTGATGCACTAATTAAAGAAATAGAAAAGCTCGTTGGAAAGAAAGCTAAAATCAAATACATTGGAAAACAGAAAGGCGATGTCCGGGATACACGGGCGGATGTGAGTGAAGCAAAGAAGGAATTGGGATGGATGCCTATGATAAACATTTATAAGGGCTTGGAAAGATATATAAAATGGTACAAGAAAAAACAAATTGTTGACACAGATTAACGCTTGTGGGCTCTGCCCACATTCCCGCAAGCCCTGAAAGGGCTTAATTAACACAGATGATAAAAAACTTTATATACAATTAAAAAGAAAGCTTTATCAAAGAGAAATTATACTTTATATATAATAGGAGGGGTAAGATGACCAAGACAAAGACATTACATGCCGTTTTTGATGGCAAAGTGCTGAGACCAGAAGAGTCAGCAGATTTGGAGCTGGGTACGCGCTACGTTTTGAGTATTGAATCAAAGCAGAAGAATAACGACGATATTGAAAAGGACCCTGCATTCGATCTATCTTCGTTAGCGGTAAAAACGAATATCTCTGACCTAGCAACGGAGCACGATCACTATCTCTATGGAATACCAAGGCGGGGGTCAGATGGTGCCCAATAGGTGTTTTGTTGATACTGTCTGTTGGATTGCCCTGCTCAATCAGGATGATCAACTACATGAATCTGCCGACAACGAATATAAGTCATTGATGAAATCAGGGACTCATTTCGTTACCACCACGTCGATCTTGAATGAGACCGCAAATGCGCTCAGTGACCCGCGCTTTCGGCTGAGAGTGGTTGAGTTTTACCGACGTTTGCTGATGTCCGCTCGTGTTGAGATTGTTTTTGTTGACCCGCGTTTATGGTCGGACGGCTGGCAACTCTATGAACAACGACCCGATAAAGCTTGGAGTTTAACTGACTGTATATCAATAGTTGTGATGCAAGAACAGGGGTTAAAAGATGTGTTAACCAATGATAAGCACTTTCAACAGGCAGGCTTCCGAGCACTGCTACGGGAAGACCGGTGAGACCTGATATGGCGATACACAGGTTTGTAAAGGCGATTTTTAATGATGAGGAAATAACTGTTTTTGGAGACGGAACGCAGACGAGAGACTTTACTTTTGTTGATGACTTTGTAGAAGCGAATATTTTAGCAGATGCTAATGAAATAGAAGGAGAAGTTTTTAATGTCGGCGGTGGGAGTAGGGTAAGCGTTAATGAATTGATTGAATTACTGGAAAAAAGAACAGAAAAAAATGCTAAAATCAAATACATAGAGAAGCAAAAGGGGGATGTTAGGGATACATTAGCAGATACGAGTAAAATAAGTAACGAATTAAACTGGAAGCCAAAGGTTAAAATAGAAGAAGGGCTTAAGAGATTTATGGAATGGTATGAAAATCATGTGAGAGATGAATAAAAACATACATTTATATATATTGAAATGCGATGAAGGTGAATGAATGGCGCAAATACAAATACAAAAACTTGCTAAAAAAGAAGAAGGGGGAAAAAGGGTAGAAGAAGGTTTAGAAGGATATACGGAAATATTACAAGACATTAAATCTCTTCTCGAAAAAGCTAAATACAGGGCATATAAAGCAGTAGATAATCTAAAGGTTCAAACCTATTGGCAGATTGGTGAGAGAATTGTCAGAGGCGAGTTACAGCACCGAGAAAGAGCAGACTACGGTGAGCGGGTTATTGCGAGATTGGCAAGCGATTTGGATATTGCAAAGCGAAACTTACATAATACAGTAAGGTTTTATAAAGTATATCCAATTGTGCAGACAGTGTCTGCACAATTAAGCTGGTCTCATTTTGTTGAGTTAATCTATCTCGATAATAAAGAAGAAAGGCCGTTTTATGAGCAGCATACAATCCAAAATGCATGGAGCGTTAGAGAACTCAGAAGACAAATCAGGAGCAACTTGTATGAAAGGGCAAAAAGAGAAGGGGAAATAACAATAATTCAACCAATAACTAAAGCTTTACAACCAGAACAAGTTTTTAAAGATATTTACAACTTCGATTTTTTGAAACTGCCCGAAAAATACAGTGAAGAAGATTTGAAAACGGCTTTACTCAACAAATTAGAGAAATTCCTGCAAGAACTTGGCAGTGATTTCTTTATCGGCAGAAGAGAAGTTTCTGTATTGATAGGTGGGAATTGGGATAAGGTTGATCTGGAATTATTCCACGCAGGTTTGCTTTGCTATATCCTGGTTGAAATAAAAACGGAACAGTTCAAACACACTCATGTAAGCCAGATGTATTCCTACCTGAACTGGTATAAAGAGCATAAATGGCAAGAAGGTCAGAGACCGCCGATTGGTTTGATTATATGCAAGACAAAAGACGAAGAAACGGTTCATTATGCTTTAGGCGATTTAAAGAGGGGGATTTTTGTGGCGGAATATAAGGTAAAATTACCGAGCGAAGAAGAAATAAGGAGAAGAATAATGGGGTTGGAAGAATGAGAATATTAGTAACCGGCTGTGCGGGTTTCATCGGAAGCCATTTAGTGGATAAGTTGTTAGAGCGAGGATACGAAGTGATAGGAAGGGATTGCTTCATGGATTATTACCATCGAGAGATCAAAGAAAAAAATATAGAAAATGCTCTTAAAAACAACAATTTCAAACTTATCGAAGAAGACATTATGAACATGGATAATTTCCCTGAAGTGAACCATGTGTTCCATTTAGCGGCACAAGCAGGAGTAAGGGCGTCATGGGGCAAGAGCTTTGAGATATACACAAGGAATAATATAGAAGCAATACAAAAATTATTGGAATTCTACAAAGACAGAAAAATCAAAAAATTCGTTTACGCATCTTCTTCTTCAGTGTATGGAGATGCTGAGTTACCAATGAAAGAAGATTCATTGTTAAAGCCTGTTTCGCCTTATGGTGTTACGAAGCTGGCAGCGGAAAACCTCTGCTATCTTTACTGGAAAAATTATGGTGTTCCTACGGTCTCGTTAAGATATTTCACAGTTTACGGTCCGAGACAGCGACCAGACATGGCGATACACAAATTCGTAAAGGCTATTTTGAATGGAGATGAAATCACCGTTTTCGGTGATGGGACACAGACGAGGGATTTCACTTTTATAGACGATGTGGTAGAGGCGAATATATTAGCGGCTAATAGTGAGATAGAAGGGGAAGTTTTTAATGTCGGTGGTGGTAGCAGGATAAGTGTGAATAAATTGATTGAATTATTGGAAAAGATAACAGAAAAAAATGCTAAAATCAAATACATAGAAAAGCAGAAAGGAGATGTTAGAGATACTTTGGCGGATACAAGTAAAATAAGTAACGAATTAAACTGGAAGCCAAAAGTTAAAATTAAAGAAGGGCTTAAAAGATTCGTGGAATGGTATAAAAGTTTATATAAGCATATATAAAATAGAACAACTTGGTGAGAAGATGAGAATAATCTTTAGTGCGTTGATAAAGGAAGAAAAGGAGGGTGGTTATTCTGTTTTATGCCCCGAATTAGGCGTTGCAAGTCAAGGAGAGACAATAGAAGAAGCTAAAGGGAACATTGTTGAGGCAGTAGAGTTATATCTCGAAACAGCAAAGGATTTAGGGATTTTAGAAGATGTATTGGAGGAAGCTGGAATTGATTTGAAGAGGACTAAAGATAGTGTCGTATTATACAAAAAGAACGAAGATAAAACGTATTTAGTTGTCGTTCCAGATAAAAAGGAGATAAAGAGAGGAACTTTAGTTAGTATATTAAGACAAGCGAGGATAAATAGAGATAGCTTTTTTGAGTTATTGGAGAAATAAGTGAAAGCAATCCAATGTCAAACGAAGAATCATATCTGAACGAATCGTTACGAAAAATAGTAAAAGGAGCAGGGATAGGTTTTGTAGGAACCTTAATAGGAAGAGCATTTGGCTATGGCTCAGGGCTAATTACGAGCTATCTTTATATTACCTCATAAAGTATTATCGAAGTGTAAAAAATGGCAGAGAAAAAGATAAGCATAATAGGTTCCGGATGGGTGGGCACGGCTATTGGAAAAGGTTTTACTGAACTGGGCTACGAAGTGATTTTCCACGATGTGGTTGACAAGGACCTGCCAAATTTCACGAGGGACATAAATTACGCAATAGAGAACTCAGATGTGTCGTTCATCTCTGTCCCGACACCGACAACTCGTACTGGAATTGACTTGAGCTACGTGAAAGAAGCAACGAAGAATATAGGGGTGGCATTGGCAAATAAAGACGACTACCATCTTGTAGTCATGAAGAGCACGGTAGTTCCAACAACGACAGAGAAAGTGGTAATTCCCTTATTGGAGAAGTTCTCAAATAAAGAAGTGGGTGGGTTTGGTGTATGCATGAATCCCGAGTTCTTAACGGAAATATCAGGGAGTTGGAGCAAAGACGAAGGCACGAAGAAAGATTTCTTTACCGAAGATCGAATTGTGATTGGCGAATGCGATAAAAGATCAGGTGATGTGTTAGAGGAAATTTACAAGCCGTTGAACAAGCCTATTTTCAGAACAGATTTGAGAACGGCGGAAACGATAAAATACGCATCGAACTGCATGCTTGCAACAAAGATTTCCTACTGGAACGAGATATTCCTTGTTTGTAAGGACTTAGGCATTGATTCTCATGTTGTTGCGGATATCGTTGGTCTTGACCCACGAATAGGGAAATATGGAACGGTGCATGGAAAAGCATTTGGTGGTAAATGTCTGCCGAAGGACTTGAAGGCGTTTGTTTCTTTTGCTGAAAAATATCGTAATCCAAAACTACTGAAAGCGGTGGATGAAATAAACGAAGAGATAAAGGAGAAGTATGGAGTGCGGGAATGAGTACAAAAATAAATATGCATCTTTTATAGACACAGATTAACGCAGATTGACACAGATGAAAAGATTAATGATGTTAAAAATACCCCCGCCTAATAAAAGGAAAAATCAGTGTAAATCAGTGTCTTAAATAGAAGGGAGTTATACTTTATATACAATAAGAAAA
>JADHYP010000035.1 GCA_016782355.1 Candidatus Syntropharchaeum sp.
GGATTATGCCGCGGGATTCTGCATGTCAAAGTCGCCATACAGCATGGTGAGGCTTCACTGGAGATATAAGCCAAAGGTAGTGGAAGATAGACTTTATTTCAAAAAATGGGGCAGGGTAAGTGAGACCACAAACAAGTATTTAAATCTTCTGCTCTCAACCTGCACGGGATTTGAGACAGGGGTTATAATAACGGGAAATGCGGGCGAGCATGCGCTAACGACAAAGCTCGCGGACATCATGAGCTATTCAACCGGCTACTCAGTAGAACCATATCACTTCGTTTATTTGTTTGATGAGGCGGGGCTGAAGGCGGAAAAAATAGCGTATCCTGATGCTATAAGTGCTGGAATCGAGATTTTTCAGATAGAGACGTTAAACCCGCACTTACACGAGGAAAAAGGAGAGGAGCATATTAAGAACATGCTGCTTGGCTCACTTTGCACGGTTTACCACAGTAGGCTCTGTAATGACTACGTGAGGTCAAAAGTGCTTGAGGAGCTGGGAGATATTCTGGATGCGTGGGAAAGACCACCAGAGAACGTCATGATGCCCCCGATTGGGGGAATTGATGCGAGTAAATTTACAAAATTGCTGGAAAGCAATTCAGAAACGTTTATGTGGTTGAAACAGGGCGTTATCGAGGGTGAAGTGGAAGAGGAGGAGTATTTGAAAGGAGGAAGCGTTCAGGCGGTATAGTGTAATGGTACAAGTTCTTTTCACAGACCTTGACGGAACCCTGCTTGACCTCTTTGACTACTCTTACGATGCTGCGCTTCCGGCTCTGGAAGCTTTGAAGGAGAGAAATATCCCGGTCGTGTTTTGCACGGCGAAGACTTTAGCAGAGAACGAATACTACCGGAAAGAGATGGGGATAGAGGACCCGTTTATCGTAGATAATGGAGGAGCGATTTACATTCCCGATAATTACTTCTCATTCGGTTTCGAGTGTAAAAAGAAGGGCAAATACTGTGTTATTGAACTTGGCGCTTCGTATGGGCGGTTAAGAGAAGCTTTAAAGGAAATCAGGGAGGAAACGGGGTTCAAGATAACGGGTTTTGGCGATATGACTGCGGAGGAGGTTGCAGAAGATGCGAATTTGAGCGTGGAGAAGGCGAAACTTGCAAAGGAGAAGGAATACAATGAGAGTTTCATCTTTGACGAACCAAAAGAGAAGGATGCAATTTTGTTTGCGAAAATCAAAGAGAAGGGATTTAGTGTCACTCACGGCGGAAGATACTACAACATTCACGGGAAGGACGCGGACAAGGGTAAAGCGGTGAGGATTCTTACAGCGCTCTTCAAGAAGGAATATGGAGCAGTGAAGACGATAGGCATTGGGGATAGCAAGAATGACATTCCGATGTTGAATGCGGTGGAGCAGCCGGCAGTGGTAAAGAACAAGAAGGGCACGTGGCTTGACGTTTCCCTGCCTACGCTTTATAAAGCGAAGGGAGAGGGACCGGAAGGCTGGGTTGAGGTAGTGGAAAAGCTTATATTAATAAGTGGGTGATATTAGACTTGTTGAAAAATGAGCGTAAAAGAAGCTTTTGGTAAGAGGATAATGGACAAGCGAACGTTGATTGCGATTGTCGTGATAGCAATTCTGTGGCGAACGGGCATAAGCTTGAATGGTGTGATAGACTTCAGGGAAAGTCTGTGTTCGGGAATGGCTCTTTTCATAATGGGCTGGGCTGTCTTTGCGTACATCTTTTTAATGAGCAGGGAACTGAAGGGCTGGTCAGAATTGAACAAGATTTATCAGTGGATTGCCGTTGGCCTGGTGGCGATAAACGTTTACGTTATAGTTTACTACGCGATGAGATGGTATAGATTAGCTGGCTTAGGAGGCTTAGTAGAAGTAGAGGTGCCACTGGATTTCCTTTTTAGGGACGTGCGATATATTGTGCTGGTGGTATTCTATTGTGTGATGGTATGGTTAGCGAAATATCTGAAGAAGGTGCACGGGGATTATCAATTGCTATTTAAAGAAGAGTCGAAGGTGTAATAAATCTCATCTTAAAAGCGTTACCAAAAGAATAAGAAAATGGGAAAGGGGAAGGAAGAAGGAAAAGATACGATTTACCTCGTGCCGCACACGCATTACGATGCCATCTGGGTATTCACGAAGGAAGACTACTTTTACATCAATCTGATGCTTGTTCATCGGGGTGTGGCTGAGCTTGTCGAAAAGACAGATTACAAGTTCCTGATAGAGCAGACCTTTCTGCTGGAGGAGATGGAGAAGCGGTATCCGGATATATTCGCAAGTATTGCGAAGAGCATAAAGGAAGGCAAGATAGAGATTGCTGACGGCGAATACCTGATGGCAGATACGATGCTCCCGGAAGGGGAGACGCTGATAAGAGAGATCCTGTTAGGTAAGAGATACGTGAAGGAGAAGTTCGGGGTTGACGTTCCGGTGATGTGGCAAGCGGACAGCTTTGGTTTGAATGCTCAGCTTCCACAGATATACAAGAAATCGGGCTACAAGTATGTTGCTTTCAGAAGGGGCGTGTCGGAGAGAAAACCGTCGGAATTTATCTGGGAAGGTCTGGATGGAACGAGGATTTTAGCACACTGGATGCCTCTTGGATACAGAGCGGGGTTGGACCTGACGAAGCTGGAGGAGAGTTACGAGAAACTAAAGGAAGTTGCGGCTACCTCTCGCATCTTGATGCCTTCCGGGAGTGGAGTTACGCTGCCCCAGCCGGAGACGCCGGAGGTTGTGAAAGCGTGGAACGATGAGCGGGGAGAAATAGCGGAGATGAAGATAGCAACGCCGGGTGAATTCTTTGAAGCACTGGAGGATGAAATAGAAGAGAAGAAGCTTAAGCTGGAGGTCAGGAAGGGCGAGATGTATTCGGGTAAGTATTCAGAGGTATTTCCAAATTGCTGCTCGAGCAGGATGTGGATAAAACAGGGGCTTTGCGAGTACGAGAGTTGGTTGACATGTTGCGAGCGATGGTGTACAATAAGTTCCCTCTTGAATACCCGCTATCCATCTGAGGAGCTGAGAAACTGCTGGCGGATGATTTTGTTCATCGCATTCCATGACGTGATTCCCGGGACGGGGATGGACAGGGGTTACGATGAGGTGAGGCAATACCGGGGCTTTATCACCGCAGAGATGTCCAACCGCTGCATTCGCGTACACACTAACATAATAGAGAAAGAATCAGAGAAAAGCGAAAGCGGAGTGGAAAGCTCCCAATTCATTCTAAGGCTGGTGGGTTTGCGCAGCGATATAATAGTATTTAACTCGCTGTCGTGGGAAGTGCGGAACTGGGTAGAGATGGATTTGAATTTTGACAGGGGTAAAATAGTAGCGATTGAAGGATTGAAAAGTGGAGACGAGGAAATAGACGTGGAGGTGATAAAGTTTGCGAGGTATGAGGATGATACGTTGAGATATGCGAGGATAGGATTTGTTCCCACGGTTCCTGCGATGGGGTATAAGGTATATAAAATCCTCGAGCGGGAGCCCAAACGTCTTCGTTATGATCCGAATTTTATCATGATACGGGGGAACACAATAGAAAATGGATTCTTTGGGGTTGAGGTGGACCCATCTACGGGGTTGATTGACGTGTCTATGGGCAGGAGAGGGGAGGAGAGGGAGAAGATTTGCACGGCGAACGAGCTCGTGCTGGAAGAAGAGACCGGGGACCTCTACTACCACCGGCAAACGTTGGGTATCCCGTTAAAGACAGAAAAGGGGGAGGGGGTGAAATATGGCTCGTTCAGGGTAAAGAACTTCTATATAACTAAAAGTCCTCTGAGGCGGGTTATCAACGTCGAGACTGATTATTTTTCCCTGCGCTGGCCGTACAGATTGACGGAGAAGACGGAGCCACTTATATGGCGGCATAAATTCTTAGAGTGCATAAAGAAGATAATTGTCTATAAGGACATTCCGAGGATAGATTTCATCACGCACGTGGAGGACAGGCATCCGAGGGCACGGCTCAGAGTAAAGTTCGCTACGGACATAAAATCTTCGGAGTATGTCTGTGGTAGTCAATTTGGCGTTGTTTCACGTCCGACAGACCAGGCGAGCTATAAGCCAGAAGAGGAGTGGGTTGAGGAGCCCTGCGGTGCATTCCCCTCGCTGAAGTGGCTCGATTATTCTGACGGTAAGAAAGGCTTGACCGTGATCCACAGGGGGACACCGGAGAACGAGGTAAGAGATGGAGACGTCTATTTAACACTGCTAAGAAGCGTTTTAATGCTCTCCTCGGATGGTAAGGCAGGTCCTGCGATACCGGTTCCGAATGCGCAGGAGTTGAAAAGGTACGTATTCAGATATTCCATTTACCCGCACGAAGGAGATTGGCGTGAAGCTTCGTCTTACAAACATGCTTATGAGTTCAACACGGATATGGATGCTTTGCAGTTGTCAGATGGTGCGAAACCACCTTTGAGACGCTCTTTTTTGAAAATAGAGCCGAAAAATGTCGTTTTATCCGCGCTGAAGAAGGCAGAGAATGGAGATGGGGGCGCGATTTTACGATTTTACGAGACGGAGGGAGAAGAGACGGATGCCGAGATAACACTGTTCAGAGCGCCAAAGGCGGTCCGGGTCGTGAACATGCTGGAAGAAGAGGACGCTGGAGTGGAAAAAGAGTTGGAAAACGGTGGCGAAAGAATAATGTTGAAGATGAAACCTTTTGAGATAGTTACTTTGAGGGTAGAACTTTAATAGTTACATAATAAAAGATTTAAATCATGAAGGCTGCCGTTGCACAAGTCAAGCTTTATGATGACATAGATGCCAATTTAATAACCATTTCTAAATATATCTCATTGGCATCGAAAGAGGAAATAGACATTTTGTGTTTTCCTGAATGCAATATTACTGGTTATGTGCGTGATTTTAGTAAAGTTAACCAAAATAAAGTAATGGACACGTTGGATATTATTCGAGAACAGGTGACAAAAGATTGTGTGAACGTTATTGTGGGAGCACCTTATTTTGAACGCGAGAAATGTTTTAATAGTGCAATCGTCCTGTTAATGAATGGGAGGCGGCATATTTATCATAAGATTAATCTCACTTCTTCTGAAGAAACATATTTCAAAAAAGGTAAAGAACCATTAATTTTCCAGTTAGATGATGCTAAGTTTGGGGTTTTGATTTGTAGGGATCAGAATGACCCGATGCTCGCTCGTGAATATAAAATATCCGGGGCAGATGCTATCTTTATCTTATCGGCGCATTTTTATGAGCCAATCGAAGCGATACGAAAACTAAATAAAAATAGAGCTTTGCCAATTGCGAGAGCGGTTGAAAACAATTTATGGGTACTTAAAGCCAATGCAGTTGGCTCAAATAATGAGAAAATTAGTTTAGGTGGAAGCTTGATTGTGGACCCAACGGGCTTTATCATCCATGAAGGTAATACTATACATGAGATGATATTGAGTTATGAAATACCAAAAAGAAACGCACAAAGAGAGAACAATTTAAAATAAATGACAATCTTTCATATAGCTGTAAATTTAAGAGATAGTAAAATGAGTACAGAGAAACATTTAGATCATAATCTGGAGTTACACATCGGGCTGCTTGTTCTTGCTACAGACCCGACTACCGAAACAGAATTCCGGAAAATGTTAAATACCGATAGGGTAGCGTTTTTTGTAAATCGAGTATATTATAAAAATCCCGTGACTGTTGAAAACCTTCGCGCGATGGGAGATGATTTGACCAGAGCAACTTCGCATATCCTTCCAGAAAGTCATTTGGATGTTGTTGCCTATGCCTGCACATCAGGCACGGCTGCTATCGGGGCAGAAAAAACAATAGAATATATACAACGAGCAAGACCAGGGGTGGCATGTACAACACCGCTTATAGCCGCATGCAAGGGTTTTACTAAATTGGGTGTGCATCGGATTGCACTTATTACACCATACAAAACCGAGGTTGATGATCTAATTAAAGGTTATTTTGAAGAACAAAACATTTCCATTGTTAATAACACCAGTTTTGATTTAGAATCTGACGTTGAGATAGCTCGTCTGACGGCATCATCAATTTATGAGGCTGCCTGTGAAATTAATAACTCAAGAGTAGATGGAATTTTCATCTCTTGTACAGCACTAAGAGCGGCTGAAACAATAAAACCGATTGAAGAAGAAATTGGCAAACCTGTTATAACCAGCAATCAGGCACTCCTCTGGGATGCTTTACGACTCTGCGGCTACAACGAGGTAATTCCCGGTTATGGCAAACTCATGGAGATTTAATATCTATTTAAATAATATCTATTTAAAATTAAAGTAAACACCTAAATCATGGTAAGAAAAATGGATTTCGTAAAGGAAGAATACAGGACTCTGGCGGAAGATGAAACGGTAAGGAATAATAAAGAACTGATGGAACTCACGGGATATAACAGCAAGCAACTTGACAAATTACCTCCAGATGCAATTATGGGCATCAGTTGTGGTAATCCAACCGTTGAATGTGATTTGTTGCCGGGAATGCGGACACTGGATTTAGGTTGCGGTCCAGGAACAGATGTTTTGTTGTGTGCAATGAAGGTTGCACCTGATGGGATTGCCGCGGGTGTGGATTATGTCCCGGGAATGGTAGAACGAGCCGTGCAAAACGCAAAGAAATGTCCAGATGTTGATGAAGATAACACCGACTTTAGAGTAGGTGATTTGAATGCGGGAATTAACTTTCCGGACAATTACTTTGATTATGTCACTGCTAACTGTTGTCTTTGCCTGTTGGATGAACCAAAGGTATTTCGTGAGGTAAAACGTGTGTTGAAACCCGGAGGATATTTTGTCTTTAGTGAGGTAACGGTTAAGAAAACATTACCGCAGAAGGCAGATGACCTCTTACAAGAAGCTTTTGGCAATCAGGTAATCCCAAAAGGAAATGATGTAGCAAGTAAAGTTTTCCGGACATATATAGCACTTGCAAAAGGGGAGGCAATAGTCCCATCAGAAATTTTAGACCTATTGAAAGAAGCAGGATTTCAAAAGGTAAAGATCATTGTTCCCAGACACGTACCTGGAACGAAAAAATATCCTGAAGCTGCTAAATCAGCGCCGCATATGGTAAGTGAAAAATTAACTCCTGATGGAATTACCGACTTTAAAAAGCGTCTTGATGGTGTTTTAAGTGATCTTGATATTAATGATTTTGCGTCATTCGATACTTTTTCATCCCAAAAACCGGATAGGTAATGAAATAAAAGAAAACGATGTCGGATACAGGATGCCTGATTCATGATACAGGTTTGACTTGCATCTTGTATCGTGTATCTTGCATCTTCACAATTTCTCCTGAAAGGAGCTAAATAAATGCCCAGTTATATTTCATAATCAGTATCTTTAACCTTCCTCATTACTATATCAACGGTATAATTTTGGATTGGGAACTCAAACAAAAGCTTATTGTTTATAAACGTGGTTAAACTCTCCTCGTTATCAAATAGGCCGATTGCGTTAATCGAGAACTGCCCTGTGGTCTGGTATATCTTAATAAACTCATCCAGCCCTGCCAATTTAGGTAACGCGCTCTTCATCGCCTTTGGTTCTACCTCCAGATTAAATATCGCAAGAAGATTTTTACCAAATTTCCTGGGATTTAGCAATATCGTATAACTCTTAATATAGCCTTCCTTCTCAAGCTTCTCAAGTCTGTATCGCACGCCATTTTCACTCAAGCCTACTTCTTTTGCGATCTTAGATATGGGTGTCCTTACATCCCGTTGAAGTATCTCGAGTATTTTATTATCTACTTTGCTCACCATCACTTGCATATAATAGTGTTATTTATTTAAAGCTTCCGAATCTTCAGAATAATCTGTTATTATCTTAATATTCCTCATATAACCTATTTAGCACGGTAATGATTTTAAAGGGATTGATGAAGGGGAAAGAAGATAAAGTGTATAAACGTGATGCGATAAGCTATTACGACCAGCCGATGAGGAGTTCTCGATATGATCCGGTAAAGGTCCGCTGGGAAGACAAGATATGCCAGGACCATTATCGTGTGATGGTTAACAGGCTGGTAGAGAGCGGAGAGAAGTTAAGAATACTCGATTTTGGATGTGGCATCGGGTATGGGTATCATCTCTTATCGAATATACTTGAGGAGGATGCACCGATCGAGGAAGATGGTTGTAAGCTACTGGATAAAGATGACATTGAGTATTATGTGGGTCTTGATATAAATCCCGACCTGCTGGAGATTGCGAATGATAGATATAAAGGTGATGAGAAAGTGGCGACCCTCCAGTGCGATTTCTTGTGCGATGAATATCCGGAGAGACCATTCAATATCTATTTCTCTTCTGGCGTTCCCTTCTCTCACCTAAATGACGATGATTTCAGCTCGCTCATTGAGAAGATATTCAAGCACATCAAAAACTTGGGGCAGTCTGCATTTCTCGTGGTGGACGTCTTGGGCAGGTACTCAATAGAATGGCAGTCTCACTGGGCTGACCCGGCATGGCACGTCTATAATATGTCATTCTTCAGTGACGGGAAGGTAAACGAGCAGGTGTACATGAGGTTCTGGGGAGAAGAATTGAACGATTTTGTGATAGACGCTGCACAAGAAGCCGATGTTAAAGCAGAGCTCTTCGATACGTTCGACCGTTCTGTCTTCATCGGCAGGCACATAGATACGAGCAGCTTCAGTCCAAACCTGAAGAAGATGAGGACGATGGTGAACGGATTATTTTACCCACTCGAGCGGGCTCCTTTACCGGATATGTTTATGGACTACACGTATGAGGGTGCTCCCGAAGATGTTCGCGCGTATTATGAGCGGATAACCTATTACTGGAACTATGCACTTGCGACCGCATGCAGCTATCTCGACATAACTGCTCCCAATTGGTTTGAAGCTGATAAGGCGTGTACCCTCCCCGAATCGCTAAAGAGCGATCTGGAGCATCTTGGGCAGATCATCAAAGATGAAGAGATATATAAGCACACTGATGACTTCAGAGCAAACGTTTTTGAGCCTTCTTTGGGTTATCTCCTGCGCAACATCGAGCGCGATTATTCAGAAGGTTTAGGAGCTGCACACACGCTCATATCAATCTTTGAGGTGATGCCATGAGCCTGAACTTCTTAACCGAGCGGGGTTATTTACCACCAGATCAGTTGAATGATCGAGACTGGAGCAATATAACGTTGAGCAGGGAGGATGTAAGGGTTATAACCTCGCATATATTCTGCATATCTAAAGATATAAACCCGATCCAATTTTTATCCCTCGAAGACCTGCGAATTATGCTGTACTTTTATTCCAGCCAGGGTATCGATTATTCATGGTTTTGCAGAAGACTGGAGGAAAGAGAAGAGTTTGCTGATAGATACAGAGCAAACTGCACAAACTACGGTATATTAGTCGCAAAGAGGAACGTTCACAAAGGGAATGCGCTCAAGCAATTCGCTTCGATGATTAATATTGCAATAAATAGGATTGCAAAGTTCGGTGATCAGGGGCAGAAAGGAGGGAACGACCACGAACTTCTCGCATATCCTGGAAGTTTCTCTGTCTATCGCGCAGATGAAGCCAATAGCAATACCTTTAACTGTCATGAATTATTCAATATATCAAATGCTGCTGGAACTCTTTGGGTGCTGGAGCGATTGAACTTTGTATCACCCGATAATTCAAGAATTAAGGCATCGATGGATATGCCTTTCATTCAGTTTAAAGCGACTTATCAGGCAGCAGCCTTTGATATGGACGGGACGCTCCTATCCGCCGGGCAGTCCAGACCTTCAGAGGATATGTACAGGATGCTGGCATCGTTGCTTGAGAACGGAATACCAATCGTAATTATAACCGCAAGAAACGCAGAAGAAATGGACCGTATGTTTTTGCGTGGATTCAGGAGATACTTTGATGAGATACCAAAAAATCTCTTCCTCTTCTTGTGCAATGGCGCTGCGCTTCTAAACAGTCATTAATCGCCGAATCTTCAGAAAAATCAGTAAATATCTTATTTATCCTCAAATAACCTATTTAAAGGGGGATAAGAAATAATTATTTATTATGTGCTCGATATGTGGCTATTTTTCTCAGCAAGAGGTGCCGACGCGTATCGTTACCGATATGCTCAAAAAGATAGAGCATAGAGGTCCCGATGCGCATGGATTATATGCAGATGGGGAGATTCAAGGGAGTAGAGAGATAAGCAATTTGGAAAGCAGTGAAAAGGCAAGAGTATGTCTTGGGCATTCGAGGTTGAGCATCGTTGGAGGCGATGATGCGATACAGCCATTTCGGTCTTGTGACGGCTCTTTATCGCTGGTACTCAATGGCGAGATATACAATTATCAAGAATTAAGGGGACTATTGGGTAAAGAGCATACAATAGAAGATAAGGATAACGGTAGCGAGATTCTATTGCATCTGATAGAGGAAATCTACGATGGCAATCTGCTGAGGACTGTGCAGTCGGTTGTAAAGATGTTAAACGGCATGTATGCATTCGCAGTTACAGATGGCGATGTGGTTGTAATCGCGAGGGACCCGATCGGTATAAAGCCGATATATTATGTAGAAGAGGATGGGAGTGTCTATTTCTGTTCTGAGAAGAAGGGGCTTTACGATATTGAAGGAGCAATCAAAAGAATACCACCCGGAAAGATATTGAGGGCAAATAAAGAAGGGATATCTATGCATCAAGGTGTGAGAATCGAGCGACCGCAGATAGATATTATGGATTTCGATGAAGCAGTGACTTTGTATAAGAGTGTATTAACTGACACAGTGGAGAGTATGTTGAGGGGATTGAGCGTGGATAAGGTCGGGATGATATTCTCTGGCGGTGTGGATTCGGTATTGATAGCAAAGCTCATATCG
>JADHYP010000036.1 GCA_016782355.1 Candidatus Syntropharchaeum sp.
AAATAAAGCAAAAGTGAAATATGTGGAGAAACAGAAAGGAGATGTCGGGGATACTTTGGCGGGTGTGAGTAAAGCGGAAACGAAGTTAAATTGGAATCCAAAGATAAAGGTAAATATAAATAAGGGGTTAAGGAAATATATTGATTGGATAGAAGTAACCAATGAAAATCCAAGAAAGGTATCAAAGAGCGGTGGATGAATTTGTAAGAAGAGCATTAGAAAAATATAAAGACAGAATAGATGAAATAATCTTATTTGGCTCAGTTGCAAGAGGAGAAGCAGGAGAGGACTCTGATATTGATATTTTGGTGATATGGAAAGGAAATGAGGCAGAAGGATGGAGAGCTATGGCCGGGTTGGCATTTGATGTATTATTAGATGAGGAAGAATATATTTCGGTAAAAGTCCTCGGTTTAGAGGATTTAAAAGCAGAAAATCCGTTCGTAAATAATGTAATAAAGGAGGGCATAAAGGTTGCATGAAAAATATATCGAAAAGAATATTGGTAAAGAAGAAGCCGAAGCCATTGTCGAAGATGCAGAGAATTTTTTTGTGAGGATTAAGGATGCAATAAAGGATATTTTGAAGGAGAGGTGAAAGATGATTTCAGTAGTAATCCCGGCGCGTAATATAATGAGGAAAAAGCAATAAGATGAAGTTAAATACACTCATACACTTACCAAAAGACCTCGCACTCGTAATCCTCTTCACCCTTTTGTGCATACCTTTTGTCCTGATCCCACCCTTAAACGAAACCCCCGTAAGAATTATCCTTGGTCTCCATTTGGTGCTTTTTCTACCCGGCTACGCTTTAATCGCCGCATTATTCCCACGAAAAGGCGATTTAGATGGAATCGAACGTATTGCACTCAGCTTCGGACTGAGCATTGCTGTGGTGCCTTTGCTCGGCCTGGCATTGAACTACACACTATTCAGAAATAAAGATAAATACCACACCCATTATCTCAGACACAAACACATAAGCCAAAACAAGCAATACATTTTTAAAGTTTGCGGCTAATCTTAATTTTGGTGATGAATATGAGACAACAAGAGCAAAAGCGATATATGCGGAGGGTATTTTAAAGCCATTGGAGAAGCAGGATTTGAAGGAAGGCGAGGAAGTGGAGATAGAGCTTAAGAAGAGCATTACAGAAAGAACATTTGGTATAATCCAGCTCGAACACGAAGAGATCGAAGAAATAATAGAGGACACGGAATATGGTTCTTGGTGAGTTATCAGCACTTCCAGGCGGTGAAAAAGTATTCGTTGATTCGAATATATTAACATATCATCTCCTCAATGACCCTGCGTATGGAAAAAGATGTAAAGAATTTATAGGGCGGGCAGAGAATAGAGAATTTGAGGGTTTTCTTTCTCCAATAATCGTATCTGAAACGCTTTTCAATTTTATTTCCGAATTAGAGGTTGAAGAGTGCTATAAAGCTATACAAGATTATGCTCTGTTGACAAACGATGCTTTTCATGTTGCCACAATGAAAGGGCATGGAATAACAAACATAGCGACAAACGACCCCGATTTCGAGAGGGTGGGATGGTTAAAAGTTTGGAAACCTTAAACAAAGTGATCGAAAATAAATCCGTGTAATCTGTGTAATCTGTGGTTAAAAAATGCCCGACAAGAGGCAAAAGGCAAGAGGCGAAAGGCTTATGGGTAAAGGGGGTCTTAAATTTAAAGAACTTAGGGTTTGGCAGAATGGTAAAGACCTTGCGGTTTACGTCTATCAAATATCCCAAAAGAAACTTTTTAGGAGATAGAGAAAGGAGGTATAGAAATATCAAGTCTGGAATGCTCTCAAATTCAAAATTGATTTCGGCACGGTCGAAAACCTTTTGCCCTTAGCCATTAGCCATTTGCCTTTCTTCACCCTTTCCCTAAGGAAAAAATGAAAGCCCCCATACCAAAGAACAGAATGGAAATAAATCACTTCCCAAAAGACTTTGACCTCGCTATCGTTATCCTCCTCACCCTTTTATGCATACAAACCTTTCTTTGGAAAAGAAAGCTTTACCAAAGAAATGGAGAAACCTTTTCTTAGAAATAAAAAGAGGACTTTATATATCCAGAGATATAACATTTAAGAAAAGGTGGTAAAAAAGATGCCAATAGCATTGGAAAGGATAATGAAAGCGGTGGAAAATATCGAAATTAGAGGGACTGAAGAAAGGATAGCGGAAAAATGGTTGGGTGCTTTTGAAGGAGTTGTTCCGGAAGGGATGACCAGCACAGAATATATCAAGAAGCTGAGAGAGAGTTGCTATGGGAAGTTTTAGGATTTTTCTAGATACTGATGTTCTTATAAACTGGTTGGCGAAGGAGATAGACCCAAACACGGGTTTAATTTATGGCGGTGCCCGTATGAGATAATAGAATTGATAGAGAGTATTGAGAAGGAGGAAGAAATATGGCGAGAAAAAAATCATGGAATGCATAGAAAGTTTGTTCGGGGCGATAGAAATAGAAGTTCCGGATTCAGGGGATATGCTGGAAGCAAATAGACTTCAACGTGAGCAGCCACTTGACCCTTTCGATTCCATAGGACTTAGCATAATCCTGGTAAATTCTGCTATTCCGGTAAGTAGAGATGATGAGTTCATGGAACTTGCAAAGAAGGCGGAACTCAATCGTAAGCTCACGCTGGTTGATCTGCTGTTCAAATACGGCAAGGTCTATCATGTCGATCTAAAGGATCATAGCATGATCACTGAGGTTCCAAAGAAGGTAAGGGATCTGGAGGAGAAACTTGGGTTGAACATATTCCCCAATTGATGCGGAGTTAAGGTTAAAAAATCATATAACCAACGGAAGTTGATGAAACCAATCATGAGAAAAAAGATGCACAAATTGAATCCCAAAACGCTAAAAGCGTAAAGTTTATATGTTGTTATCGATATAAACATATACATGAAGTCATTTATCGATTTTGCACTTAAGAATCACCCCTTGAGCATCATGGATAAGTTGCGGAATATCAGAATCAGCAAAAAGCGAGCTCCAGGCGAGAGGCAATATGCGGTTATCAGAAGGGTTTTCAATGCATCACACGTAATGGTTACCACGGTACGAAGAGTGAACGTCAAAATGATATTTACCGCCTTTGGATTTAACCTATATCAATTATGTACGCTCAAAAAGCAGGGTGTTGTATAGGGTAGCGGTAGCTATCGACAAAAACCGAAAAAGGCAGGGATTTGGGCAGTTATGAGGAGAAAAAAGACTGAAAAGAGATGAAAAAACCGAAAAAATGAGCAAGAAAACATATTGGATTTCTAAGATTCTTAAAAGAGAAGTTAATCAAAATCCTCCACAGTAGGTCGAGAGCTTGTACTGAACCTTGCAGAAGGCACTGTTAAATTAACACGATGAGATTGTCAAGGGAAAGAGCTTAAAATAATTGAATTGATGATAGCCTACCGAAAGCACAACCGACTTGCATCCCAAAAATTCCGCTGCTGTTATTACTTTCTTATTCGCTTCCTTTGCTGTGTTCCACACCTTTATAATCCATGAGCGAATAATGTTTTATATGCAATCCATCTTACAGATAGCGCCTACTCTGGCGGATTTTTTCGGGGTGCATCTGAACTCGCAAGTACGTTCAATCGAGCAAATACTCAACTTCGCTTATTCTCGCAATCCTAAAGTGGTAGTATTGGTGGTGATTGACAGTCTCGATTTTCGGTTTTATTCTGATTTCGCAGATGAATTAGGAAAAATTCACGAGCTTGTCGAACGAGACGGACTTCTATTCGAGTGTGAGACGGTAAGCAGTCATACAACACCGGCAATTGCTTCTATCCTCACGGGATTGCAACCCGACGCTCACGGGATTCTTACGAGTGAGGACGTGGGCAAATCGAAAATAAACTCCATTTTGGAGATACTAGAAGACGAAGGTTATAAAACAGCAGCGGCAATCGAAACGAAGGGTGCAGAACCTCTTTGGGGAAGAATAAGCTATGTATTCGCAGTTGATGACCGGGAAGACATAATTGAGTACGACAAGTTAATAAAAGCACATACGATTTCCGTGTTGAAAAAGCAAGATTTGAGGTTGATGTTTTCTCATCTTCGTGCAATTGACCGGTTTGCACATAGAGGCGAAGATTTAAGTGTTGCTGCAAAGGCTGTAAATGAAAATGTAAGGGCAATCGCAACTGCCGTTAGCGAAAGGAACGGGATGTTGGTTATTTGTGGTGACCATGAGACGCATGTTAAAGAGAGACAAGCTTCACAAGAGAAAGCAACTGCAACGGTGCCTTTGATTGTTTGTTGTCCTTAGACAAACAGAAATTTTTTAAACTTATTAGTCGTGTTTCAAGATCGGTTAAAAAATATCCTAAAGGAAATACCCTCCAGTATGTTCTCCAAGTAAAGATACAGTTTGAGGGAGATAAAATGGTATCGGGTGGTAATGTAGCAACTGCTGTGAAGGGACTTGGATTAGAACCGAAGGTGACAGAAGCGATGACCAAAAAAACGGATGAAGAGCTAATCAATTGCAATAACTAAGTTAATTTTTTAAATCTAACTTTTGATTTCTTGTGCATGGATTAAATGCTTTTTAAAAAACGTTGATTGATTTTTATATGGCGATAACATTTATAAGTGTAGATAGTTTACCTTATTCACGAGCAAGATAAGAGGTTCTTCTAAATGACATTTAAGGATGAGAAAATTTACAGCGGCATGAAAGAATTAGTTAAAAAATCATTAGCTATTTTGGACAGGAATGGATTTGAATATATCGAAGATTTTAATATTAAAGTTGATCTTAAGAATATTCCTCCAATTTCGTTTTTGCTGAACGATAAAATAAGGAGTCAAATATCTTCAAAAATAGAAGAAATAGAGAAAACTAAAGAATTTACTTATACCTGCGATTTAGTTAACAAGATATCCACATTCCAATCAGACTTTAAATGGGATGATCTGTCCCATTTTTTGATTGTCTATTGCAATTTGAAAAAAGATTTAGAATTTGATGAGGCTATATTTAATGGATTATACAAAAGATTTGAAGAGAAATTATATGGGAAAAATTATACCATGGCTTTATGCCCGCTAAAGAAATTCTATTTGGAAACTGATGAACTCGTACTTGATGATGGAATCAAAATTCGGAGAATATCTCAAGAAGAACTTTCATTTATAAATAAAGAGATGGCTGGTAATACATTGAAAAAACTCGATGATATTCAATTCACAATTGAATATACGTATGACGTAAACGAATTTAGAAAGCAGCAAGATGTCGATGATTGGGATTGGAGTGCATGGCAAAATGCGACCACTACTTGTGAAAAGAAATTTATTGAAATTGTTGCACTTTTGAGGCTTTTTAAAGATGGAGACTTTCATAACCCACTTGAAAATTTTCAAGTGCCTTTTTGGGGTAATGTTCCGCGAGGTATTCACTATAATATGTGTGATAGGCGGATTCCAGAAGATAGAAACTATATTTTGAAAAGAGAGGAGGCTGAAGGCTTCACAGAGTTTTACAGAAAATCATTAAGATTCACTGATGATAGAAGGATGTTCATTGCTCTTGAAAGATTCAATTTGGCATACGAAAAAAAGAGATGTGAGGACAATATAATTGACTATGTTATTGCATTTGAAGCTTTATTTGGAACAAACGAGAAAAGCCGTATCGGAATGAGAATTGAATTGAAATCTGGATTCTTAGTTGGAGATTCAAAAGAGGAAATAACCGAAATTTATAAATTTATGCGAGGCGTTTATGACTTGAGATCGAGAATTGTTCATGGAGATAAAATTAAGATTCCCATGAAAATTGGAAAAAAGGATTATTATTCAGACTACCAACTCAAACCCGACATAATAAAAATTTTCAGAAAAATTATCTCATCCTACTTTGATGAAGAAAGGGGAAGGGATAAAAAGGAAATATTCGCTATTATTGAAGAAAAATTGAACAAAATATTGAAATCCGGGGAGTATAGGTACAAGTCTGGAGAGGAAATTATTGAATCAATTTTCGATAAAAATCAAGCTTTTAAAAAAAGCTTCGTGCGTTCAACAAGGGCATGAATCGGCTGGTATTTTAAAATAAAGAACAAAGCAAACCCAAAATGCACAACCCAAATCAAATGGCAAACGGAAAAGGAACAAAAATAGGCGTAATCCTAACCGACCCTGAAGACTGGACTGCAAGTGCTTTCTTAAAGAACATAGAAAAAAGAGGAGCAAACGCCTTGCCTATTAACCTCTCAACTTTAAGCGCTTCTATCTCAGATTCTGATTTTTCCATTTTCAATACAGATTTAAAAGCTTTAGAACTCGACGCTATCCTCGTCAGAGACGTCGGCATCAGCTTCTCCCTTGAAACCATTTCTTTTAAATTCGATTTGCTTCGGCAATTTGAAAATTCAATGATAGTTATGAACCGTCCAACTGCAATCCAGAACGCAGCAAACAAGTTCTTCTCATTCTACCTCTTCAAACTCGCACGTCTGTCTGTTCCACGCACCGTGGTTACTTCTGAATTAGAAGTTGCACAGAAAACAATCGAAAAATTCGGAAGCGCAGTGATAAAACCAATTTTTGGAAGTCAGGGTAAAGGGATAATCAAACTTGAAAACTCTCAACCAGAATCCGAATTAACATCAAAACTCGCAGCGTTACTGAAAGAAAGATGCGTGCTTTATTTACAGGAGTTCGTGCATAGCCCCGGACGGGACATAAGAGTTTTTTTGGTGGGTGAAGAAGCAATCGGTGCGATTTACAGAGTTCCACGCAGTGGTTCATTCGTCAGCAATTTGAGTTTGGGTGCCACGCCAGTTAAGTGTGAGTTGACGGAAGAAATGCAAGAACTTGCAATAAGTGCTGCAAAGGCGGTGGGTGCTGACTTCGCCGGTGTTGATTTGATAGAGGGTAAAGAGGGATTGTTTTTACTCGAAGTAAATGCAACGCCTTCCGGTAAAGGCATAAAACTTGCTTGCGGTATTGACGTTACCGAAAGAATTGTTGACCGGTTGTTTGAGCGGCTTGAGAATAAAGAGAGAAGGGAGGCAACGAAATGAACAATCCCAAAAAAGAAACCACGAGATTTCACAAGATTAACACAAAACTTTTTTGCAAGCAAAAACCTTTACTAAAAATTATAAGTTTCTTTGATCAAACTTTCTTTTCTAAAGAAAGTTTGTGTGAAAATCTGTGTGTTCTTGTGGTTATTGGGATTGGTTTGGTAGTATTGGTGTGCATTGGAGTTTTAGATTTTGCAGGAGCTATACAAATACCTTACACCGCCTCAGATACCACAGCACCGCTGAGTTTGATAATAACCGAAATCTACCCCGATACTGCCACGAAAGGCGAGTTAGACGAATACGTTGCAATCACTAATCCCTGCGTTCATCCTGTAAATATCGAAGGCTGGAGCATAACGGATACCGAAGGAAAAATCATATTCCCTCCTTTCAGCGTTGCACCAGGCGAGACAGTATACGTTACGAGAAACGCTTCGGCATTTGCAGAGCAAATAAGCACCGTAACAAGCAAAAACATTATTCCCGATTTCGAATACGGCACGGACTCTAATCCCGATGTCAATCAACTGCAAACAGAGGGAAGAGCATTTTTGTTGAGCAACAGTGGTGACGAGGTGATACTGCAAGACAAGAGCGGAAGAGAAGTGGACGTCGTGATATACGGTGATTCCGGTTACGAAGCAGAAGGCTGGCAAGGTGAA
This sequence comes from Candidatus Syntropharchaeum sp., assembly GCA_016782355.1. Taxonomy (GTDB): domain Archaea; phylum Halobacteriota; class Syntropharchaeia; order Alkanophagales; family Methanospirareceae; genus WJOV01. The sequence goes on from JADHYP010000036.1 coordinate 7,738, forward strand.
CCTTTGAGAAAGCCGAGAGAGGGAATGATTTTCAAACGAAAAGGTATTCAAGACACGAATCAGTGCGAGGATTGGCTTCTTCTTCCTTTTGGCGCTTCTTATCACGCACCGGAGAAATTCTCCTTCTCTGGCGAAGTCACCGCTTTCGTATCGCCAGATTGTAGTTTTTCCGTTTTGCAAGAAGAAATAAACAATGCTTCTTCTTCTTTGTTTATCAACCTGTACCAATTTGAAAATCCTTACCTCATGGACGTTGTTTTAGATGCTTTAAATAGAGGAGTGACTGTGTGTTTGCTGCTCGAAGGCAGTCCCGTTGCCGGAATCAAGGATGAGGGACTGTATATTGCGGGGGAAATAAAAGAAAGAGGAGGAGAAGTTCGTTTTTCGGACGACCCGTTCATAAATCACGCGAAATACGCAGTCATTGACGACGAAACACTTATAGTAATGACTGAAAACTGGAAAAATACGGGAACCCCTCGCAACAACTCTTTTGGAAACCGCGGCTGGGGTATCGTGATAAGAAACGAAGAAGTGGCGAGTTACTTCAAAGCAGTATTTATTGAAGATTTCTACCGATGTAAAGTATTCTCAGCAGATACAGAGTATTTGGAAACAAAAGTCATGAGCAGAGAGATACCAGAAGGCGTTTATGTGCCTGTTTTTGAGCCACGGACCACGAACTGCAATTTTACCGTGATTCCCGTTTTAGCACCCGATACCGCTTTGAGTAACGAAACGGCATTGGGTGCGATAAATAACGCAAAAGAAAGTGTTCTCGTGCAGCAGTTTTCATCCGGACGATTCTGGGACGAAGAAGATAACACTTTTATTGCTGCGCTGATAGAAGCTGCGAGAAGAGGATGCGAAGTTAAAGTGATGCTGGATTCCCGGTATTTAGAAGGCGGAAATAATAATGACGAAGTCGTTTCGTGGTTGAATGAAGTAGCGAGCGAAGCGAATTTGAGTTTAGAAGCGAAATTAGCGGATTTGGATTCGTTGGGTTTGGTAAAAATACATAACAAAGGGTTAATCGTGGATGGCGAAAAAGTGCTTATATCATCGCTGAACTGGAACGCTAATTCTATTTATAATAGGGAAGCAGGTGTAATCGTAGAGAACGAGGAGATAGCATCGTTTTACACTGATGTTTTCTTTCACGATTGGAACGTGTCGGTGAACGTGGAACAGGAAGGGGGAGGAGAAGGAAGAAGCAGAGAGGGAAGAACACCTGCAAAAATGAGAATCGTGTACGTGGCATTGACGCTGATTGTGTCTTTCGTTATTTTCAGGATGGTTAAGTGGTATAAGAGAGTATAAACCTTTGTTGAAAAAGAAAGGAAAAGCAATTTCCTCCTTTGATAAGCGCCAAATATAGATAGGAGGATGATAGATATGGAAGTGATAAAGTTTAAGGTTCCAGATGTTGCGACGGCGATTGGCGTGTTAGAGACATCCCTCAAAAGAGAGATGTTTTTGCTTGACAAGAGCATCCTTGACACAAAGAAGAAGCTGCGGGATTTTGAGGATAAATACCGGATGAGGAGCGAAGAATTTTTTGAAAAATTCAATAAAGGACTTACGGGAGACGACCAAGATACTATGCTATGGGCTGCGGAGTATGAGGCATTGAAACTGCTGGAGAAGGAGCGCAGCATTATCAAGCAAATGCTGAGTCAATGCAAGTAAAGGACTACTTCTTGGAAATTCAGAACCTCCTACGAATGTCTGCGTTCATTGAAAACGTAGATGTCGAATACGAAGTTAAGTCAAAAACTGTTGGACTAATTCACGGAAGCATAGGGACGGTTGATGGCTCTACACTTCAATTCTTGGAGCTGATAAATATAAAAGGGGATGAGATAACACGCCCTAAGTATAGATTTCATTTGATGGACAGTGCTGATAAGATGGTTTTTAGATATGATAACGCACCACACCACCCCGAAGTTACAACTTATCCGCATCATAAACACATACGTGGTGAGGAGAAACCAAAACCGTCAAAGGAAATAGGGTTGCGAGGTGTTTTGTTGGAGATTGAGGAGGGGATTGTTAGATAATCGTGGATAGCTTTAAATACAACTTACGCCTTAAGTTAAAAAGGTGCTTGGTTCTGAGTTAATTACACCGCAATATGGTATAAAGCATCAAATTCAAAAAGGGGACTGCAGAACAACAATTCTTAGCAGTGAAGAAGCAGAACAGTTTGGTGTGAAGTGGCCTTCAGTGCTGTGTGAAATATGGTGTCGGGAAGAAGATGTGCCAACAAAACCAGATATAACACCAAAAAGTGGATCAAAGAACTATGAGAATGCTCACGATGCAATTAAAGATTTAATAGGATTTGACTTAGATGAAAATGATGAACGAATAGGTAATGTGCTTATATTTTTGCCTGATTATAGAGCAAGATTAGTAAAAAGCGATGAAATAGATTACTTGATTACAATAGAGTATCAGAGTAGTTTGATAAATGCCAACGATTTGATATTGGGAAGAGAAACAATAGAGTTTGAAGATGTTTTGTTGCGGGATACAATAAATCTATCAGAACTCGAAAAAGCATCGCCTGAAGGGGAGTTAAGAATCCGCTTAGTTGATCAGGATTCAAAAGGAATCGTAGAATATGCTGTCCCATCTGAATATTGGGTTGGTGAGCCATCTGATGACGTTGTACAGCTATTTGACAGGCACACAATGGAATTGATGGATCTTAGTGAAACACCATTGATAAGGACAATCGGATTTGATTTGTCAGTCGTATCAGGTAATTTGGTAACAACAGACCGAATAATGGTAGAGTCACCAAAACCATGGGAAGATAGAACAAAGAAGAAACGCAGACCCAGATACATTGATAGCATGTTTATACGAGCAGATAAGAAAATGTTGAAAAAGGCGTTAGATACCATCAATTGTTGCAACCACAAAAACGCCGGACAAAATTCATTTCCGGTTTTAACTTAAGAATTAAAGAGATAGTGTACCTACCCTGACATTTGTAGACATCCGCCCCCCACCATTTTCTTTAAATAGCGTACTCTTCTT
>JADHYP010000037.1 GCA_016782355.1 Candidatus Syntropharchaeum sp.
AACTTCCAGGTTCAAATTCAGCTTAGTTAAACCCGGATAATCCACAACCTTTGAATATGCAAACGCAATAAGCTCCTCTAATATCGCCATTACCGCTTCATCAGATACGAATGCAACTTCTATATCCACCGAAGTAGCTTCGTTAAGGTGTTTCGTGGTGTCATGCTCCTCCGCCCTGAATATTGGCGCTATTTCATACACGCGGTCGAAGCCAGAAGCCATGAGCATCTGCTTGTAAAGCTGTGGACTCTGATTCAAGAACGCTTCTCGTTCAAAATAAGAAATAGGGAATAAAGCAGTGCCGCCCTCCGTCGCTGCGCTAACTATCTTTGACGTGTTTATTTCTATGAAGCCGTGTTCGTCGAAGAAATCTCTTATCGCCTTGAGAACACGACTCCGGATAATAAATATTTGCTTTGTTCTCTCGGTTCTCAGGTCCATGAATCTCGCATCCAACCTCGTATCCAGCTCCGCACCAACTTTTCCCGTGGTATCCAGCGGTAAAACCTGCGATGCCTCGCTTAGCACTTCCATTCGTTCGGGTAATATCTCATACCCAGACGGCGCCTTTTTCTCGCTTTTTACTTTACCTTCTATTGCTACTACCGATTCACGAGGCACTTTTTTCATTCGTTCAAACAGCCCCTTCTCCACTTCGCCCTTGTGCAACGTAACCTGGGCAAAACCGCTAATGTCTCGCACGATAAGGAAAAAGACACCGCCTAAGTCCCTCTTCTCATGCACCCAACCCGCGACAGTCACTTCTTCTCCGTCCACATCTGCGGTTATTTCTGTTGCGTATCTCCGGTTCAGTATTGGTGATGACATTTTTCTCTATTTTGACTTTACTTTTTCTTTTATTTTTTATATCGACTCAATGTATAAATAAAGGCGAAAGCACTTTTTATGATTACGTAAGATTAATATTTTTTAAAGAGGATTTGGATAGATATTTATTTTAACCGATTTGCGGAGGTTGCCAAGAGGACAAAGGCGCAGCGTTGAGGTCGCTGTCCCGTAGGGGTTCGGGGGTTCAAATCCCCTCCTCCGCATTCAAAGTTTTGTATTTGTTTACCGCCGAGAACGCGGAGAGCGCTGAGATGACAAAGAAGGAAAGAAAGATTTGCTGATCAACTTCATTGTCAAGGTTCTGAAGGACGGCATTCGCCGGGGGGTGAATGATTTTTCTGACTCTCCGCGTTCTTTGCGGGCTCAGCGGTGAATAAGTGCTAAGGGTTTTTTCCTTTTTCGTTGCTAAACGCTTTTCCATTCCAAAAGTGAAGGGATAGTTTAATAAAGGAAGACGTAATAAACATTGATAGAGGTAGATTAATATTTTGTGGGGAGGGGATGTAAAGATGAAACAAGTAGGAAGCGGAGTGGTTTTGGAAGGAAAAGAAGAAGTAAAGACAATGGGAGATGAGGAGTTAGAAGGGTTATTGAAAAGGTCACGAACAGTCATAAAGGTATCAGGATGCGGCGGAAGCGGGACTAATACGATACAGAGGATGACAGAGGAGGGTATTTTTGGCGCTGAGCTATTTGCTTTGAACACCGATGCCCAGCATTTGTTGTTTGCAAAAGTGGAGAAAAAGTTATTGATAGGAAAGAAGACAACGCGGGGGCTGGGAGCAGGGAGTATCCCGAGGTTAGGAGAAGAGTCGGCGAGGGAAGACGAAGAGGACATAAAAGCGATTGTTGAGGATGCGGATATGGTATTCGTAACCTGCGGGTTAGGTGGTGGCACCGGGACAGGGGCATCGCCAGTAGTCGCACAAGCAGCGCAAGACGTCGGCGCGCTCACCATAGGTGTGGTGACGTTACCATTCAGTGCAGAGGGAAACGTAAGAAGAGAGAATACTGATACCGGGCTTGAAATGCTGCGTGAACATACTGACACGCTGATCGTGATACCAAATGACAAACTACTGGATATAGTTCCGAGGTTGTCATTAAACGATGCGTTTAGAGTCGCCGATGACGTATTGATGCGTGCGGTTAAGGGAATAACGGAACTGATAACAAAACCGGGTCTTATAAATCTGGATTTCGCAGACGTGAGAACGGTGATGAAAGATGGTGGAATGGCAATGATAGGATTTGGTGAATCCGATGGTCAGAATAAAGCGATAGAATCGGTGAGAAAAGCGTTAAGCTCGCCTTTGCTCGAGGTTGACGTGTCAGGTGCGAAATCTGCACTGGTGAACGTGACTGGTGGAGAGGACATGACGGTAGAGGAGGCAGAAGGAGCGCTTCAAGAAGTATATAAAATGATGAATCCAGATGCAAGAATAATATGGGGCGTGCAGATAAGCCCCGAACTGAAGAACACGATGAGAACACTGCTCGTTGTGACGGGTGTGAAATCCGAGCAAATATACGCACGGAAGGAGATGAAAAAGGAGAAATACGGCATTGAAATAGTGCGGTAGTGGTAATTAATTAATTGAAATGCAAATGAAGCTCGAAGACATATCGAAAAAGTTAAAGGAGTACGTAAGAATACTGAAGTTAGCGAAGAGACCGAAAAGGGAAGAATTTTTCAAGATTTCCAAAATCGCGGGTGCTGCGATGGCACTAATTGGCATGATTGGATTTTCTATCTACATTTTGATAACGGTTTTACCAAAGGTGATTTGAGCCATGGTTACGAATACGATATACGTAATAAAAACAACGGTAAATCAGGAGCTGGCAGTTGCAAATCTGATGGAAGGTGCGATACGCGAGAAAGGAAAAAGTGAGCATGGAATAAAGGCGATTTTAGTGCCTGATGAGCTGAAGGGGTATGTGCTAATAGAAGCTTCTTTTTCTGATGCGATAGAACAAATAATTCAAAATGTGCCTCATGCACGGGGGTTGGTCAAGGGAGATACGAGCTTAGAGGAGGTAGAGCATTTTCTCACGCCAAAACCATCAGTAACAGGAATATTGGAAGGTAGTATAATAGAAATAGTGTCAGGACCGTTTAAAGGAGAGAAAGCGCGGGTGAAAAAAGTTGATGAGGCGCATGAAGAGCTCACCATTGAACTATTTGAAGCGATGGTCCCGATACCAGTCACCGTGAGAGGGGATAGTGTAAGGGTATTGAGCAAAGAGGAGAAGGAAGGCGAGTAGATTTAAATTTTGAGCAACGCCGGAAAATTTAGCGCAAAGTTCCTTGCCTCTTCCAAACTTTTGTCTTTACTAAGCACCGCCTTTTCCAGAGCATATTTATCACGAGAAACACAGACGTAAAGGGACAATTCAATTTCTCCTTCCTGCCCGCACTTACAACAAGCGTGCACACCCACCGGAAGCGAACATCCACCCCCAATTACCTTTAATACTTCGTTCTCCACGTCTGCTTCTACCCTCGTCTCCGCATCGTCTATCCTCTTTAAAATCTCGCTTTCCCTCGACTCTCTCCTCGTAACCGCTGCAATTATGCCCTGATTTGGCGACGGGACAAAAGGGTCGCAATCAAGCCTTTCATATTCTATATCCACGTTCAACCGTTCAAGCCCGGCTTCCGCAAGAATCACGCCATCATATTCGCCTCTTCTAAACTTTCCAATCCTCGTGTCCACATTACCCCGGATGTCTTTTATCCTTACTTTTATTCCCCGCGCCTCCACGTAGTTCAAAAATTGGAACTTCCTACGCACACTCGAAGTCCCTATCACTGCACCCGCTGGCATATCTTCCAATTTATATTTCGATACTAACGCATCGTAAGGTGAATCACGAGGCAAAACCGCTGACGTTTCTAACCTTTCGTCCCTTTCCACAGGTATATCTTTCATACTATGCACTGCGAGGTCTATTTTGCCTTCTAAAAGCATCATATCAAGTTTTTTAACAAAAACACCCTTCTCCGGCATTTCATATAAACCCCTGTCCGTCATGACGTCACCTAAACTTCGCACCGTTCGTATCGTAAACTCATCGTGTTCCAACCCCGCTTCTTTCAACCGTTTACATACTTTCTCCGTTTGCAATATCGCCAGTTTACTGCCCCGCGTCCCTATAATCATTTGTCCGGAATAACGTTTATCGCACCTAAACCGATACTGTTTCATAAGGGGAGATGGTATATAAGGTTTTGATTGTGGAAAGTTATACCTTCACCTGCATCCAGCGACCTTTGATAAAAACGGCGTAGATTACGATTGACCGCAAGAATGTCTCTGCTGCCATCCCCAGCCATATACCGAACAGACCCATGCCTAATAGGAAGCCGAGCGTGTATGAGAGTGATAATCGTATCACGATAAGACCCATGAAATTTACGAGCATCGGCACTTTGGTATAGCCGGCACCCCGCATCCCACTGGAGAGAGTAAAGAAAGCACCTAACGCAGGCTCGGAAAAGCCGATAATGAGGAGATATAACGCCGCCAACGTCACCACCCCTTTATCTCCCGTAAATACCATTGCAATATAGTCCGGGACGAGTATGAACATAGCACCTACGACAGTCATAAAGAGCAGACACAGGTAGGTAGAAGCGAGCACCACCTTTTTAGCCCATTCTTCTTTCTTCGCACCTAAGCATTGGCCTGATAGCGTGGTAGCTGCGATTCCAAATGCAAATGCCGGCATATACGCAACACTCTCTGCTCTCAGCCCGATCTGGTAGGCAGAATATCCAACAGTCCCGAAGTGAAGGATCATCACGGTAAAAACGAGTGACGAAACACTCCACATTCCCATGTCAATGCCCGCGGGAATGCCAATCTTGAATATCTTCTTTACCGTATCCAGCCGATATTTAACGTTCCGGCTGTAAACCGGATGTATTATCAATTTGTTTCCCGCTTGTAGTAACATATAGACGGCAAATGCGATGACGTATGACGTGCCGGTTGCGATGCCCGCGCCGAGAACACCGAGTTCCGGAAAGCCGAATTTGCCGAATATAAGAATATAGTTCATCAGGACGTTATAGACATTTAAGATGACATCTACGTACATGGGCGTTTTTGTATCGCCTGCCGCTCTCAATATTCCGTGATAAACGAGGACGAGTGCGGTAAATGGATAAAATGCGAAGATAGCCTGTATGTATTTCGTGCCTTCGGTTATCACCATGCCCCGTGCACCGAGATGGTAGATTACATGTGGAGCGATGAAAACGCCAAAGAGTGCTATGGGTATTGAGATCAAGGCAAGGGTTATCACAGAATCGGTTGCCACTTTACCTGCTTCGTCATAGTTCTTCTCGCCCCACCGCCGTGCTATTATTGCTATCGTGCCTGTAACCAGCCCCATTGTCAGCGGGAAGAACATGTGATATAACGTGAATCCCAGCCCAACGGCACTCAAACTTATATCCGCAGGTGGATACCGACCAAGCATGATGGTATCTGTGATGATCTGAAAGGTGAACAGGATATTTGATACGAGTACGGGAAGTGCAAGCGTCATCACCCGCCGGTAGATCGCTTTGTCCATGTCTTTTCTAAAGAGTTACGGGGTTATGTTCGTTTTTGGGTGGACGCTGATGGATAGGATGTTAACAACGGAATGAATCAAAAGAGATTTTTGATAGGATTTCTAAGATTCTTAAAAGAGAAGTTAATCAAAATCCTCTTAATATCCCTTGCTTTTTGTTTATTATTACTGAAATAAACAAAAAGAGTTAAATGTAAGCAAAGAATTTCTGAATTTTGCTCTGTTGGGATTAGAACCCTAATGTTCAATTTCTCTTACTTTGATTACAGCATAAGGTCCCAGTAAATATGAAATAAACCCGAAGATAAAACCAATGACGAGACCTACTAATCCTGTTAGCACCAATCCGAGTATGGGAGGACCGAAAGTAACTGCGTAGAGTACCCACTTGATTTTTGGATTTTTCTCAAAGAACTCCCGGCGAGTTTCAGAATTTAGAGCGTCTTTGAATTTCATGGTCATTGTGAGTTTAAGATTAGTAAGCGTTCCTTCTTTTCCACATTCAGGGCAAGGGCCTGTGTGGTTAGGAGATAGAGATGCACCACACCATGTGCATGTTTTAGTCTCCATGTTCTTATTCATTTTGTTCTTATTCTTAAATTATGGCATACTTTTTATTCATGTAAATATATAAACCTGTCACAAAAATAAGTTTGAGGCATAATCCATAAATGTCCTCTTGGGGATAAACATCGTTGAACCTCTATTTTTTCAAAACCAACCAGGGTAAGTACTTTAAATGGGTGCGTTACCTGATTCTTACAACGGAGAATACTTTTTGAAAAGGAAGTGTTAGAAGGCATGAGCGGTAGTATTTTTCAAGAAACAGTAAGGGAAAAAACCTGCAGAAGAGAGATCCGTAACCTTGTAAGAAATGCGTAATGCACCCCTTCTATTTTATACCACCTTTTTAGTTTTTATCTATCTTAGAACCAAAGGGTCGGGTTCCATCATCTTACGATTGTAGAGTGAGCGACATGCAGCAGTAAAATCCTCAAAGTATCTTTCAATTGAAATCCTCTTTACTCATGTTTCATCCTCTGTTAGGCTATGTGCAACCAACTTCATGGTCTTTTATCGATTGACACTTTGCAGATAAGGCGCCTGTATGTATCTCGTGTGCGTATATCACAGCGGACAAACTTACCAATAATGGCATGCTCAAGATCTTGCTTTGCCCGTTTTCCAGCAGGACTGGGAAGTTCAGGAGCATCAATTTCTTCGATACGGATGCGTTCGTGATCCTTATACTCGTATTGGTTACCTCTGCTTACATGGGTTACTTTGATATCGAAAGTATCACCATCGATTACCTTAACGACATCGCCCCAAATTACATCGGTCATTTTCTCACCCTCTTTATTCAATCTTGCATTTCGTTCACCATCAACATCTTTTACTATAATAAATCACAATATAAATTTATATCGCCAAAATTATTATATAGCATCAAACAAATGTAATCTATGAGGTGCGAAGAATGAAATACCAGAACTGCATCACCAGAGACCCAAAAATAATGCATGGCAAGCCCGTGATAAAGGGAACACGTATCCCTGTTTACATTATCCTGAATCTACTTGCAGATAATATGATGCCGGTGGAAATACTCGAAGAGTATCCTGACCTGACGATAGATGATATACTCGCCTGTTTGGAATACGCAGCTAAGTTAGCTGAGGAAGAGATAGGCATCCTTGAATTAGAAGAGCGGTTATGAAATTTCTAATAGATGAAAACATCTCTCCTAAAGTAGCAGAAGAGCTGCGAAAGTTAGGATATGATGCTATCCATGTGAGGGAAGTGCGCCTAAAAGGGCATACAGACGAAGAAATAATGACTTTTGCTAAAAATAAAGGGCGTGTTGTCTTAACTCTTGACATTGATTTCGCTGATATTCGTAACTATCCTCTTGGCACGCATAGTGGAATAATCAGGTTAAAAATCAAATCCGCAAGCTCAAAAAGGATACTGGATTGTTTAAAATCTCCGCAGCCTTCCCACCTACAATCCACCTTCGTATTTAAACCCCTTTTTCAAGCTGCGTTCCTTTTTATTAATAGAAATACCAAAATGCAACTATATGCTTATGATGCAGGGCAGTGCGACCCGAAGAAATGCACGGCGAAGAAATTAGCACGTTTCGGGCTGATAACATCGGTAAACGTGCTGCGAAAAATACCGTATAACACGATTTTATTGGTTCCAATTGCGGAAAAGACGCTCTCTCCAGCAGATAGAGAATCCACGAACAGCATAACCGTTTTCGATTGCTCGTGGAATAAAATAGCCGCCTTTGAAGATACTTTGAGGAAGATGAAAAGAAAAAAGCGGGCGTTACCTTTTTTGATAGCTGCGAATCCCGTAAACTATGGCAAACCTTTTATTTTGGGTTCCGTAGAGGCGTTCGCTGCTGCTTTGTTCATCCTCGGCGAGCACGAGCAATCGCAACATATATTGGGCAAGTTTAAGTGGGGAACGGAATTTCTGAGATTGAACGAGGAACTGCTGCTCGCTTATGCTAAGGCAACGTCCAGTAGTGAAGTAATAGAAATGCAGAAAATGTTCATGGACGTTGGAACGAAAAAAGCGAAAAAAACTTAAACTGAAAAAATCATTTAAATTTATAGTCATGTCTATAACCGGGAAGATGGGCGTATGTTGTGCTATTGAAGAGGTAAATACGGGCGAGAAACACCGTGCATTAATACTGGGCAACGAGGATGCGAGGGACGTCTCCGCTCTTTACAAGGAGGTGTGGCTGAAGGCATACGAGTATCCGAAGGAATGGCGAGAGAAGCGTGCGATGAGCGAGGAGGAAATAAAGAACGATATGAACTCCGGCTATTTCTTCATCGGTGTTCGTGTAAATAGTGAATTGGTGGGCGTGTATAAAGCTTCCATAACCGAAAGAGGTTGTTTCGGCGAGCAACAGGCGGTTCTACCGGAATATCGAGACCAGGGCGTGGCATCGGCAATGTATGAGCAGTTCTATGAGCTCGCAAAAACGAATAAATGTAAGGTGAATTACGTGAATATACTCGCGGGTAACGAACCCTGTGAGCGAGCAATGGAGAAGTATAACTTCTACAAAACGGGTGAGCCCTGGGAGCAAAGTAAGGGAATGCTCGTTCAGACTTACGAGCGGAAGGTGAATGAAGAGGTGTAGTGATGCCATCAATTGGTTTTGAAAAGACGAAATTCGAGCAAATGATAAATCAGATTGTAGAAGGTGATAGCTTTGAGCTTTTAAAGTATATCCCAAATGGAGAGATAGACCTTGTTATAACAAGCCCCCCGTACTACAAACAGCGGGATTATGGGGGGGGAATAGGAAATGAAAACACACCTGAGAAATATATTGAAAACCTTTTAAAGATAGTTCATGAATGCGTCAGGATAGTTAAGGACACCGGTAGCATTGTATTCAATTTGGGCGATAAATACAATGAAGAAGGGAGTTTATCCTTAATTCCTTTTAGATTCGCTGCTGAAGTAATAAAAAAGGAACCCGTGAAACTCGTAAACGCTATAACATGGATAAAAACGAATCCGACACCAAGACAGTTCAAGAAACGGCTTGTGAGTAGCACAGAACCTTTCTTCCATTTCGTCAAGTCAAGTAATTACTATTATAATATTGATGAGTTCCTGACTGAACCGAATACAAAAAAAGAGAAGAGAAGAAGAGAAAACACCAATGTGGGCAAGAAATACTTTGAATTAATAGAAAAATCTACTTTATCTGATCAGGAAAAGCAAAAAGCAAGAGAGGAATTACAAAAGGTAATAGAGGAGGTTAAGAAAGGAGAAATAGCAGAATTCAGAATGAAAATACGTGGTATTCATGCTCCTGCATTTGGCGGCCAGGAAGGGGGTAGAAAAAATCAGATTGAAAAACAAGGTTTTACTATTATCCGAATATTTGGCAATGATTTAAAGCGCGACGTTATCGAAAGCTCAGTGGAGACAATAAAAAACTGTCCACACCCTGCTATATACCCAGAATATATAATACGGGAAATGCTCAAAATGCTCACAAGAGAGGAAGATATAGTCTTAGACCCTTTTGTTGGGTCTGGGACCACAGCAGTAGCGTGTAAGAAATTGGGGCGAAAATACATGGGTTTTGATATCAATCCTGAATATTGTGAACATGCCAGAAAGCGATTGGGAAACACACAAGCATTATTAACATGGTTCTAAAAAATGGAAGAAGCTACAAAAGTTCTCGAAACTGCGTATGAAAAAGTCAAAGAAAACCCTTTTGACCCCAATACATTGGATGAAAAACGGAGAGAATGGATAAGTGCGATAGCCGAGACATGCGAATCACAGAAAGCAGTAACTACGGCACTTATAACCTGTTTCATAAAGAAGATGACAGACCAGGGTCAGGATATTAGACTTCACAGAAAAGAATTTGTGGGAGGATACTCAGCAAGAGTATTTGACACGAAGTATATAACGCCCTTTCTCAAAAAGAGATTCCCAAGAATAGCGATGAAAGAAAGTGGCTGGTTAAGCAGGTCTATTGAACAGCCTCACCCGTTTACGCTGGATTTTCCCGGTAAGGTCAGAGATGAAAGGGTAAAATACTGCTTTCTACATATTCTGAACGATATTGAAGAAAATAATGCTGACGCAGAGAAATATTTACAGGCTTTATTTACACTTCTACTACAAAAATTTACAGAAATTAGAACCATATTAGAGGGTGTAACTTTCCCAAAGGAGATACCAATTGATCCTATCATAGAGTGTTTAAAATCGCATTTCTTCCACAAATATAGCTCTGCTGGAGCGTCTAAGCTGCCTGTTATAGCGATGTATTCTTTATATCAATTAATGATGGAAGGCAGTACTCGATACCAAAATAAAACACTAAAACGCTTGAGAAGTTATGGATCTCCCGACATACATGCGAAAGCAATCGGAGACATAGAGGTGGTTGACGAAGCAGGTGAATACTTCGAGGTTGTGGAGATAAAGCACGATATACCAATCAGCGAGGGTATAATGCAAGATTCATATAACAAGTTCAGAAAAACATCTATTAGACGTTATTATTTGCTAACAACCGCAGAGCCTTATATTCGGGAAGGAGAAGAGATACAAGTTGAGAATTTGAAGCAAAAAATAAAAAATGAACACGGCTGTGAGGTGATAATAAATGGAATAATACCATCAACAAAGTATTATCTAAGACTTGTAAAAACGCCCAGTCAATTTATGGAGACATACACGAATAATTTGAAAGAAGATAAAGAAGTAAAGGGAGAACACCTGAAAGTTTGGTTGGATGTTATCGAAG
>JADHYP010000038.1 GCA_016782355.1 Candidatus Syntropharchaeum sp.
CATTCTCATTTTCTTCAATCCCTATTTCTACGTTTGACCCTTTGTTAAGCACATAGCCGCTTAGCCCCAGCGATTTTGCTACTCTATACACCGTAGGGCGGAAACCAACGCCTTGCACTGTTCCTCTGATGAATATCTTCATTTCTGCACGGTTTCCAACAATTCCTCGACCACCGCATCCTCCAGCAGAAGAAAACCTTTTGTGAGTCTCGCAATGCCACCATAGAAATCCGATAGCTCGCATTCGTATAACTCATCGCAGAACTCCGGCACCCACCTCAATAAATGGTCGTTCAGAAAATCTCTTTGCAGGTTTAAGCATTCCACAAACCTTTTCTTTTCTAAAGAAGCGGACAATTCCTCCTCGCATAGATGGTGCATAAACTTGAGCTCAAATGCGATATGGTCTTCTGGCTCTGCATAATCCCGTGACTTAACGATGCCCGCTTTTCTGTAATCCCGCTTCACCTTTAACAGCGATTGCCCCATTAGCTTACCGTCTATCCACCACGACTCGTATGGCTGCACCGGGAGTCTATGAGGACCGATGAAGAGGCGAGTGTACTCATCTATCAGGTCTTCATGCAATTCATCAATGGTTTTGCCCTTGCGCTTCTCCATGAACTCCTTTAATACACGAAATCCCTCGGATAGCTCTTCGTCTAATGTTAAGCGAGGGAAATAGAACTTTCCGTTCACCATATCATCTACAAACACTCTCGGCGGCTCCTCTAAATACATACGATGCAAAAAGGCATAGAAGTTTCTTCTCATTTCCAAAATCTCTTTTGTTTCTTCCATCGTTTTCTCATTTTAGCATTATTATAGCGAGGTGTAAACGGCTATATTGAACTTATCAGCGAGCCTTTTTGCTTTATCATCGATGAAAGGCGTGACGAGAATCAACTTTGGCTTCATTTCTTTTTCTTTATAGTAAAGTTCCCCAAGCCTCTTAAAAGTGGAAACGTCCCCTCGTGAAGTGCTGGATTTTATCTCTACCAGCCAGTGTTCACCGTTTTTTACTGCTACATCTACTTGAACTATGCTGCGATGCCCGAAGACAAGCCCTTCTGTATCTTCCGTTACCCACTCGCTAACCTTCACGCCAAACCGCTCCTCGAAAATTCCTCTTAAACCCTCTCTGAATGCGGATTCTGCCATTATTCCCCAACGAGCACCTATCGCTGATAACGTGACATCCATTTTATCTATCCTGTGTGAATGCCCCTCCAGTACCTTTGAATGCTCCTCTATCCGCTGCGTTAACTCCTTTATAGCGACGGAATGCCCCTCCAGTACCTTTGAATGCTCCTCAAACCTTGCATTGAAATCTTTCCTGAGAGCTTTTATTTCCTCAAGAATACTCATTATCTCCTCTTTTGTGCAAAACGTTTCGCTTAGTATCCCGATTATCTCGAACCTGAATTTCGGGTCTTCCTTGAGTACGCGAGGCAGTTCCTTCTTGATAAGCAATTCTAATTCCGATTCTATATCTGCGCCCATGATATCTTTATTTCACAATTAATTTACTACACGCACCTATTTAAATGTAATCACCTTCTCAACTGCTTTTGAAGCTCGGCAGTCTCCGCAATATCCGAGCAATTCTAATTGCGCCTCTACGCTGAGTTCTCCTTTCCCTTCACCTTCTCTTAATATGCCTGAAATCCGCTCAAACGCCGCCCTGCTCATGAATAATTTCCCACATCCCGCACATGCAATGAGCTCAGATTCAGCCACTTTTCGCCCTTCCTTCTCAACCAGCCTCGAAAAATCAAGCACACGCTTCAAATAAATCGCTTCTTCCGGGCATGCTCGCTCGCACAAGCCGCAGGCAATACAGCGCCCATATACAAAATTGATTTTATTCTCGTCCTTGCTCAGGGCATTTGTCGAGCACATATTCACGCAAGCATTGCACATCGTGCATTTAGAAGCGTCAATAAGCACGTCTGCGAATGGAAATTGCGTATTCTCCGCTACTAAAGTCGGATGCGCTTTTGTTCTCGATGAGAAGCTTTGTATCAAGTCCAATAAGACTTCCCTTTTTGGCTTATCAAAATCAATCTTCCCCGCGGTTTTCACGTTTTTAAGCGGAGATGGGTTTAGCTTCCCCACGAAATCCGCGCTTATCTTGACGTAGTTATCCGGGAGCTGACCATCGTTTATCAATAGCACCCTTTCTCCTGAACCTGAACCTGAACCTGAACCTAAATCGAATGCTGACAAGGTCATATTTGCGAATTTTATCGTTGATTCTATCGTTTCACGGTGACAGTTCTCGCAGCCCAACAGAATAACGCCATCAGCTCCAAGCGCAAACGCACCGAGTATCTGTGTTTCGGAGAGTAAATCAATGCAAGGCACGAAGAGTGGTAGCAACGCGGGATAATTTATTTTCTTCCTCCCAACGGCATTTAAGGTCTCAAAGTGTTCTGGACAGACAAATAAAAGTACTTTTTTGGCTAAATCACCCGATAATAGGTTTTCTATTTGAGAATATATTAAATGGTTTGGATATTCTTGTAACTGCGGAACGGATAAAGGGCATAGCGAAGTGCATAGCCCGCATCCTTGACAGCTCACATCGCTGAACGCTATTTTATCCCCATCCCTCGTTATCGCCCCGTAGGGACAGGGTAAACAGGACTCACAGCCAATTAATTCGCTCCTACCACTTGCACATCTTTCCAAATCCAGGTCCAAAAACTTATCCTTCTCTATTTCACCTAAATTCGATACGAGTTCAATCGTTTTGCCCAGTGCATCTTCATCATCCACCGCCGCCGTATAAATCCCGAATTGTGCTGCCCACTTCCATTCCTTGCCCTTATCTTTGGTTATCGCCAGAATCTGCCCTGCATGAATGACCTCCCGACTGTGGAAATCAATGGCATCCGTCGGACATACCTCAATGCAGTCGCCGCATTCATCGCACCCCTCCTCAATCGTGTACACCGCGTCATATCGTATCGCATTCTTCGGACACGCATCAGCGCAAAGACCACAGGATATGCACCGCCCCACAGCTATATTCCTCTCGATTTCCACCTCAAATTCGCCGATATTTCCCCTTACTGCTTTAACTTCGCCAACGTGTATCACAACGTCATCACACCATTCTTGCACGTTCTTTGTCACCAGATGCACGTTAGCCAGATTGGAAAGACTTTTTGCAACTTCTATTGCTCCTCCATCCCCTACCACCAGCACATCGTATCCAACGTCCACCGCGATTTTTTTAGGTTCGGGAATTGAGCTTTTTAGCGCGACATAACCGATAGCGGCTCTTAACATGCACTTCGCCTTTTCCGTCGCTTCTTTTCTTTCATGCACCCAGCCACAGTGTTCGCGGACGTTTAAGAAGAAAGTATCACAGCCAAATCCCGATGTCACGCGTTCAAAGATGCGCTTTTTTTCCGTGCACCCAACTATTATTATGCCATCAAGCCCAAATCTTCTGAAGTCGTCTATGATATAATCTAACCCGCCCTGGCACAGTTGGTCATGGAGTTCAACGACCTCAACTTCTTTCTCATTCCCCAAGCCTTTTTTGACCTTTTTAAAATCTATGTTTACGGTATTGTTGCAGGTGCAAAGGAAGATACCCAGTCTCATAAAACTACCTTTTTCTTAGTGTAATAAAAATGTTTTTGTTCCAGGTTTATATTTTCAAAATAGTGAGGTATTTTATAAAGGGAGTTTATATATTGAATGGAGATGAAAGAAGGTATGCTTCGAGAGGAAGTGCAGCATTTCAACCGCAAGTTATCCGGGGTCATTGAGGAAAAGATGCGGGGATGCTCAAATAAAATTCTATACGATGCGCTGAACTATATACGGGATACGGGTGGAAAGCGACTTCGTCCTATCATCTGCCTTCTATCGGCGGAGGCGGTTGGTGGCTCCAGGGACAAAGCTTTGTACACCGCCGTAGCTATTGAACTCCTCCATAATGCTTCTCTGGTTCATGATGATATTATAGATGAGAATTACATACGAAGGAAAAACCCTTCCAATCCCGCAAGGTATGGCGAAAAAAAGGCGATAGTCATAGGTGATTTTTTGTTTGGGCTTTCTTGCGAGATGCTTGCGAGATGCGGAGTGCCAGAAGTCGTGGGTTTGGTTTCGGGTGCTGTTTCCGACGTTGCCATGGGGCAGTATTTAGAGTTCACGTTAAGGTTACGGAACTTACAAGAGGTGACGGAGCAATCTTACATGGAGGTGGCAGCGCTGAAAACCGCTTCTGTATTTATGGCGAGCACAGCTTCAGGTGCCATACTGGGTTGTGGAAGCGAAGCAGAAGTAGAGAATCTTCGCAATTATGGTAAAAATTTGGGCTTGGCATTCCAGATTCAGGATGACGTTTTAGATATCTGCGGCGACCCTGCGAAAACAGGAAAGCCCGTGGGGTTGGACATCAAAAATGGTGAAAGAACCATTCTTCTCATTCATGCATTAAATCATGTAAATACTTCGGAAAAAGAGTATTTGATAGAGATTCTGTCAAGGGAAAGTATTGGCAGTTCTGATATTGACAGGGTCCGGGGAATTTTCATAAATTCCGGCTCGATTAACTATGCAATCCGGCTATCTAACGACCTCGTGTGGGGTGCGAAAAAGTGTATTGAAGGACTCGAAGATTCGGAAGCGAAGGGTAAACTTGAATACATTGCTGATTTTGCCGCAAAACGAATAGAAAATCAAGCTTTGGCTGCTTTCATACAACGATGAATAACTTTGGAAGACCTAAAGTAGTCTATGACAACAAAGCAAGAAGGGGACCATGCGGAGAGGGGAAGAGAAAGACATGACTATGACGTAATAGCCATAGGTGACGTGTTCTGTGATATAGCCACGCTGCCAATCCGGGATTATCCGGAGCGTGACAAGCAGATAGGCTGTGAATTTATGCTTAGCATCGGAGGTCAGGCGGGGAACTGCGCCGCTGCATGTGCTTCCCTGGGATTGAAAACTGCACTCATCTGCAAAACGGGAAACGACGTGCTTTCGAGTTGGGTAACGTCAGAGTTGCAAAAATCGTGCGTTAGCTGCTTCGCCACGGTCTCCGAAAAAGAAGAGCACCCGGGGATAACGGTAAGCATATCCTTTGAAGACGGCAGCAGGTCTATGCTGTCCGACAGGGGAGCGAATTTAGACTTGAAGGAAGAGGATATAGACTTTGAACTTCTGCGGAAAACAAGATTCTTGATGCGTGCCGGTCACTGGAACACAGCGGGTCTTTTTCCATCAAACAAAAAAACACTCGGTTTTGCTAAATCCGCAGGCGGCGTTTATACCGGCGTAGATATAGGATGGAGCGCCTACCTTGGATGGACGGCATCAGCAAGACAAACCGTTTTTGATTTCCTCCCTTATACTGATTTTCTTTTTGTTAACGAAGCGGAGATAAGGGGATTGTGTGGGAAGGAGAAAGAGGGGGAAGGAGAGCATGAATTATTAGAAAAAGGATGTAAAAACGTGATTGTTCATAGAGGTGCAAAGGGTTCCTCGTGGATAACCAAAGATTTTGATATAAACTGTCCTGCGTTTAACGTGAAGCCGATAAGCCCAACGGGTGTGGGGGACGTGTTTAACGCAGGTTTTATATTCGCCTTCTTGCGAGAAAAGGAAGCGGAGGAGTGTCTTAGATTTGCTAATGCCTGTGCTGCAATACATATAAGTAAAAGAAGAGTGGGAAACGTATTTCCTACAATGAAGGAAGTGGAGGTGTTATATAGGCAATAAGGCAAAAGGCAAGGTGAGTCAGAAATGGAGAAAGAGAAATTGATACCGAGGGCGTTTTTTGTCACTTCCGGTGTGGGCATGGACTTTGAGCAGGCTATCGCTTTTGACCTCGCTTTAAGTAATGCAGGGATAAGCGAATGCAATCTGGTAGAGGTTTCATCCATACTACCTGCGAACGCGGTGGAAATAGAGCGAAGCGAAGTGACGCTAACACCCGGGGAAATAACGTTTTGCGTGATGTCAAGAGCAGATGGTGAATCGGGCGAGGTAATTGGCGCGGGTATAGGATACGGCAGGATAGGAAGCGAAAATGAGCATGGATTCGGTATCATCTGCGAGCATCATGGGCATTATTCAAGGGAATATCTGGTGGCGAAGCTAAGCGAGAAGTTATATACGATGGCAGAGACACGGATTCATGATAAGAAAATAGAAATAGGGGGAAAGAAGTTAGAAGTGAAATCAGAGGAGGTAGAAGTGGGTAAATTCGGCTCGGTAGTAGTAGCACTGGTGTTTGTATTTTGATTTGAGCGAAGGTTTAAATATTAAGATATTTGACGTATTGTTATACCTATTATTCTGGTGGTAAGAGGTGAAGAGAGGAAGTGGAAATAGAGGACTTACCGGGTGTTGGACCAGCAATAGCGGAGAAATTACGTGAAGCAGGTTTAAATTCGTTAGAGACGATAGCAGTGTCGTCTCCAGCGGAGTTGGTAGCAACCGCAGAGATAGGAGAAGCAACGGCAGCAAAGATAATAAATTCTGCGAGGGACGCCGCGGACATCGGCGGGTTTGAGACCGGAGATAAGATATTAGAACGGAGACTGGGCATAGGCAAGCTAACTACGGGGTCTAAA
This sequence comes from Candidatus Syntropharchaeum sp., assembly GCA_016782355.1. Lineage (GTDB taxonomy): Archaea > Halobacteriota > Syntropharchaeia > Alkanophagales > Methanospirareceae > WJOV01. Next base: position 6,606 of record JADHYP010000038.1, read on the forward strand.
TCATTCGATGATTTATTGGGCGGTGGTCTCGAGACGCAAGCGATGAGCGAGTTTTACGGTGAATTCGGCAGTGGGAAGACGCAAATAGCACACCAACTCGCAGTAAACGTTCAATTACCACTGGAGAAGGGGGGTTTAAACGGCTCTGCCATAATGGTGGATACTGAGAATACGTTTAGACCGGAGAGAATAAAGGATATGGCGGAAGGTGCGGAACTTGATTACGAAGACGTTCTTAAAAATATACACGTTGCACGTGCTTATAACTCAAATCACCAGATATTGCTGGTGCAGAAGGCGAAAGAGGTTGCAGAGGACCTGAAGGATAGCGAAAAGCCGGTGCGGTTAATGATAATAGATTCGGCAACCGCGCATTTCAGAAGTGAATATGTAGGACGGGGGACGCTGGCAGACAGGCAGCAAAAGATAAACAAGCATCTACACGACGCGCTCAGGTTTGCAGACCTCAATAATGCGGTGGTGATGATAACTAACCAGGTGATGGTGAGACCGGACGCATTCTTCGGCGACCCTACAAGACCCATAGGCGGTCACATAGTAGGGCATACCGCTACTTTCAGATTATACCTGCGAAAGTCGAAAGGGGAGAAGAGAATAGCAAAATTAGTTGATTCGCCTAACCTGCCAGAAGCAGAGGCTGTGTTCTCGGTGTCAAAAGTAGGAATCCGGGATTAGCGTGTTTATTCACCTTCCATTTCCAGTTCTTCTTTGCAAGTCTCACACACCATCAGCCCATCATTCATTACCAGGTAATGTGAGAAACTCCCGCATTTCTCGCATATACCCTGCCCCACTCCTTCTCCTTCACTCCCTGCTTCCAGTATCTCCCTTTCCACGTGCATCTCTATTAATTCCGCCAGTATCGAGTTCATCTGCGACGAGACGGAGAGTATATCCACATCAGCCACTATGCCCACCAGCTTGCCATCCTCTAAGATTGGCAGCTTTCTTATCTTCTCCGCTGCCATTTTCTTCACTGTATCCGAGAGGCGGTCGTTCGAAGACGCTGCTATCAAGGGAGTCGTCATTACGTCCTTCAGTTTCACAGTGCTTGGCGTTGTGTCCTTGCTTACCAACTCGCTAATTATGTCCCCCTGTGTAACTATTCCTACTGGCTCCCCATTGTTAAGCACAATAATGCTGTCCACATCGTATTTCTTCATCATCTTCGCCGCTTCCTTCACGTCCAAGTCTATATCCCCCTTCACTACCTCTCGCACCATTATCTCCCTCAGCGGTATATCTGTCTCCATTTTTTACCTCACACAATTATAACATTGAAAGTATGATTTAAATATTTGTAGGTATGGGAATGAAATACGTGATTTTAATAGGGGATGGGATGGCGGATTATCCGATTCCTGAGCATGGAGGCAAGACGGCTTTACAGATTGCGAATACGTCGAACCTCGATTTCATCGCTACTGCGGGCATGTGCGGCGTGGTAAAGACAATACCCGAGGGGATGGACGCCGGAAGCGATATTGCCACACTCTCTATTCTTGGATACGAGCCCGCAAGATATTACACGGGCAGGGGTCCGTTGGAAGCGATGGGGATGCACATACCGCTCGACGAGGGCGATGTCGCGTTCAGGTGCAACCTCATAACAGAGAAAGAAGGAAGAATAGAAGATTACAGTGGCGGGCATATAACAAACGACGAGGCGAAGGGGTTAATAGCGGCACTTAACGAAGAATTTAGTGTAGAAGGAATTGAGTTTTATCCCGGCGTTAGCTATCGAAACGTTCTGGTTCTCAAATCCGAATATGTAAGTTTGGAAGAGGGGGAAATAGAGCTGGGTGGCGCACCCCCGCATGACATAATTGGTGCGCAGGTGGATGCGGAGCTACCGGAGGATGAATTATTAAGGCATGTTACCCTTACCTCGAAGAAGATACTGGATGCCCACGAGATAAACGAGAGAAGGGCGGCTGAGAACCAAAGGAAGGCGAATATGGTATGGCTCTGGAGCGGAGGCAGGAAGCCCGTAATGCCTGCGTTTAGCGAGCTGTACGGAGTAAGCGGTTCGGTGATTTCGGGTGTTTATCTCGTAAAAGGAGTGGGGCGGTATGTGGGTTTGGATGTGATAGACGTGCCGGGCGCTACGGGGTATATTGACACGAATTACGAGGGAAAAGCGGAATATGCAATTACGAGTTTAAAGGCTAAGGATTTTGTTCTGGTTCACGTAGAAGCGCCGGATGAGGCAGCGCATCTCGGTGATATAGACATGAAAGTGAAAGCGATAGAGGATTTCGATGCGCTGGTGGTGGGTAAGGTGTTGAGAGGGTTAGAGGATGAATTTGCAGATACCGATGAGGGTTATAAAGTATTAGTCATGCCTGACCACTACACGCCTGTGTCGTTGAAGGTGCATACAAAAGAGCCGGTGCCTTTTGCAATTTATCATTCGCACCACAGGAGGAGCAGCAATGAGAAGGGCGATAATAAGACGGGCGGATTTGACGAAATATCAGCAAAGGATGGTCGTCAGTTGGAAGCACGGGATTTAATGCCTCTTTTCTTTAGCAAGCACTTCTCTTAAGGAAAAGGGTTTATTTAATTTAAAATGCGATGCGTGCCATAATTAAGTCATGGTGAAATCCGGCAATCGCAACCTGAACCAGGGCATTGATGCCTACGTAAATATTTTTGAAGATGCGTATAAAAGGAACCTGGCTGGAAGAGAGCCGGATACGCTTTATAAGCCCATAATTGACCTGTTGGGAAGAGGCGGGAAAAGGTTAAGACCTTCGTTATGCCTCATGGCTTGCGAGTTGGTAGGGGGCGATATAAAAAAGGCGATACCAACGGCGATATGTATCGAGTTCTTCCATAATTTCTCTTTGGTCCACGATGACATAGAGGACGGGAGCGAGCTGAGACGTGGAGAACCGGCATTGCACATAAAATATGGGGTTCCCATTGCGGTGAATGCGGGAGATGGACTATACGCTTTGTGTTACGGAGCGTTGAGGGAGAACGAGAGATTGTTGGGTGTAGAGAGGGCGTGGCGAATATTTGAAGAGCTTGCGGAGCTTAGTGTTGTGCTTGTAGAGGGGCAAGCGATGGACCTTGAGTTCAAGGATAGAAGGGAGATGAGCGAGTCGGAAGTAATAGAGACGTTGAGGAAAAAGACTGCGAAACTATTCGCGGTTTCCGCTAAATGCGGTGCTATTGCCGGTAGCGCATCGAACGAAGTAGCGGAGGAATTAGGCAGTGCATGGGAAGATATTGGAATTGCATTCCAGATAAGAGACGACATTCTTAACGTGATAGGGGAAGAGGGAAAATATGGGAAGAGTATAGGGGGGGATATTGCAGAAGGGAAACCTACTTTGCTTCTCATTAACTGCTTGGACCGGTGTGAATTGGACGAAAAGGAAAAGATATATAAATGTCTTCATAATTACGATAAACAAAAAATAGAAGAAGTGGTTAATTTGTTCAGGAAGTATGGTTCGATAGATTATTCGGAAGAAATAGCGATGCGATACCTGCGCGAGGGAACGGATAAGATAAGAGAAATAGAGGGTAAAGAAGAGCTGAAGGAGCGTATGGTGGCTCTGGCGGGATATTTTGTGGAAAGAGAAAAGTGAAGGGAAAGAGAGTAAATGGAGAGAAATAAGGATAAGAGATTCGGAAGAGGTGCAAACGCTTGCAGGCGATGCGGTAGAAGACGGGGATTGATACGAAGATACGAGATTTATCTGTGCCGGCAGTGCTTCAGGGAGATAGCGAGGGAGATAGGGTTTAAGAAGTATAATTAAGAGTATAAGAGATAAAAAGGAGAAGAGTGAAAAACAATGTCGTTAAACGATCCGCTTGCGGATGCCCTTTCGCATATAAAGAATACGGAACGAGTAGGGAAGATGGAATGCAGGATAAAACCGGCTTCAAAGCTGATAGGGAACGTGCTGGGGGTAATGCAAGAAGGCGGCTACATAGAGGAATTTGAATTCGTAGAAGATGGAAAAGCGGGGTTCTTCAAGGTGAAGCTCTGCGGTAAGATAAACAATTGCAATGCGATAAAGCCGAGGTTTTACGTCCGTGCGAAGGAATAT
>JADHYP010000039.1 GCA_016782355.1 Candidatus Syntropharchaeum sp.
TTTAAGCCAAAATTTCAGCTCTAAAATACATTTTAAATGGATAAGGTCAAATTCAACAATTCATAGCCCTTTCGAGAATATATGAAAACGAAATTCAATGAGATCATATATTCCCAATTGAAGGAGGCACAAGAAAAATACGGGGGTTACACGGGAAAGGATATATCAGCCATATCAAGGAAAATTAACAGGCAACCAAAGACCGTTAGGAGACATATTGAAAAATTGAGGGAAAAAGATGCGGCTTTTTCCAATTTTACCTATATTGGCAAGCAGTATATTGATTTAACATTGGACGAGATATCATTTCTCCAATACCGGATGCAGGACAATTGTCTCATGCTAAAATCATTATTACGGGAGGAATTAAACAAAAGAAGGACAGAAGAGGGAAAAAGTCAGATAGCCCAATCTACTTTTTACAGGTTCATTGAAAACCTCATGAATAGTATGGGTATAGAAAGGATAAACGAGCGCTTAAAGGAATGCGAGAAATGGCTTAATGAATGTTATGTCTGGCTTGGAAACCCCATCCGTCACTATGACCTGATCAAAAGGAGAAAACATAAATTAAGAAGCCTTCTCGCTTCTATAAAAAGCGATGAGAGCATTGCCATTCAAGTCAGATTGATATTCGAGATACAGGTCTGTTTCTTCGTGGATTTACTTGATTTCCTGATTGAGCAATTGATAATAAACAAAGGAAGAATATATCGGTTGATGAACGATAAGAGAGCAAAAGTATTCTTAGAAGCTTAACTGCTAATTTTTCAGAAGAGGTGATTGAGGTACATCACGTTACGGCAGAAGTAATAATCGAACTTTTGAGAGGAGATAAAAATTGGAATTCTATGGATGTCAAACAAAAACAATCAATTTTAATCGAATCATTACCGATAACAGAAGAAGAATATACAATTAGTCCTGAGAAAATAACCCTGATTGGTTTGATATGCACAAAGAGGTCTTCTTTGAAATTTTTGACTCGTTATTCCCTGCTTATTCAAGCAAATGCAAATCATCCGATTCTGAAGCGATGCATATCATCGAAATACTCAATCACGTAAACGGTTTTCTGAATGCGAATATCGGAGTTTACGTTGGTGATTCTCATACCACAAGCAAAATCGCTGCCGCGATGTCTTATCTATCTTATCGTGTTATAGCTGCCGGTAGAACAAAAATAAAACCTGTTGAATTGACAGAATCCATGGAAGAAAAAATCAAAGCAAATTTGGAGATGTTAAATATTGCGAAGCATTTTTGATTAAACTTTTCTTAAAAGTTTATGGGGAAGCTGTTAAGGACGGATGGCGAGTATGGGGCGATTATTGCGCGGAAAGAGCATATCTACGTCAATGGACTGAATATCCTATCGTTGTTGAATGATTTTGGTTCGGTAATATTGACAAAGGTCATTGGAGAGAACTGCGAAGCGTTTTGATCAAACTTTTTTAAAGTTTGACGATCGAGACATCTCATAGATCAAAGAGGATTTTACGAATAATTGAGAGAGGAGTTACCAGAACCAAGGATTACAATGTTGGTGCTATGTTTAAAGCCTCTGAACTACTGATGTGCATAGTGTATATCTATAACATAATTGAAAATAAGGGGATATTGAAGAAAATCGGAGAGACGCCTATGAACGCTCATGACATCGTTTTATATGCTCCTGTGTGTAACTGAAAAATGTCCCATTCTGGGAATATTCCCAATACAAAGGGGCGAGGGCAAGATGTGCTGGATTGGGTTTTGCTTTTTTGATGAACGTAAGCATCTCCGTTAGCATTATCCATGATTTCTCTGGATTGTTCCTGAACGTGCTTATGTGCGCATACTCTTCTGGATTGTATCTCTCCCATAATCCACCCTTACCCCTAAACGGAGCAATTTCGCTTTCCACTGATATACCTGCACCGGTAAACGCTACGACTCTTTTCGCTTTTGTTATATCACGAGCTGCACGCTTGATAGCTTCTTCACTTGCCATTTTTTATTCTCCAATTATTAAGTTATTACAATAAACAATAAAACAAGGGCTAATAGCGAACATGAAGGGAAAGAAAGAGAGAAAAATACTGCAAGTTGCTCTCGACGTGCTCGAGTTGGAAAGAGCGATAGAAATAGGAAAAGAGAGTGTAGAAGGTGGTGCTGACTGGTTAGAGGTGGGCACGCCGTTAATAAAAAGTGAAGGAATGAATGCAATAAGAACGCTGAGAGATGCTTTCCCTGACGTGAAAATAGTTGCGGATATGAAAACGATGGACACGGGTGCGATAGAAGTGGAGATGGCGGCGAAATCAGGTGCTTCGGTGGTCTCTATACTTGCAGTTGCAGATAATGCCGTTATAGAAGAGGCTATAAAATCCGCTCGTAAATACGGCGTAGCGATTATGGTGGATATAATGAACGTAGATGACCCGGTGCGGAGAGCAAAGGAGATGGAAGAGATGGGTGTGGATTACGTGTGCGTGCACGTGGGGATAGACCGGCAGATGCAGGGTATGGATACGTTAAGTCTTCTGGAAAAAGTATCTGCGGCGATAAACACGCCGTTGGCAGTTGCGGGCGGTGTAGATGCTGAAATGGCATCAGAAGCGGTGAATTTAGGTGCTGACGTTATTATTGTAGGTGGGAACATAACGAGGTCTGCGAAGGTGAAAGAATCAACGATAAAGATAAGAGAAAGCATGGATTTGAGAAGTGAGAGAGGAGAAAGAAAGGAGAAGAAGACATTGGATGACCAGATTTTCGAGTTGTTTATGCAGGTGTCCACACCGAACATATCGGATGCAATGCATCGTAAAGGTGTAATGCGAGGTATAAAACCGCTGTTCGAGGATATAAAGCTCGTGGGTAAGGCGGTAACCGTGCAGACGTTTGAGGGCGATTGGGCGAAGCCGGTAGAGGCAACGGATGTGGCAAAGGAAGGAGACGTAATCGTGGTTTATGCTGGCTCGAAGGACGTTGCGCCCTGGGGTGAACTCGCATCGTGGAGTTGTAAGCAAAAAGGAATTGCAGGTTTTGTTATAGACGGTGCGGTGCGAGACGTGGAAGAAATAAGGCGAATACGATTCCCTGTTTTCGCAAAGTACATCGTGCCGAATGCCGGTGAGCCAAAAGGCTTCGGAGAACTAAATGCGGAGATAAAGTGCGGTGGACAGGAAGTGAAACCCGGAGATTGGATAATAGGCGATGACAACGGCGTTGTGGTCGTTCCAAAGGAGCGCGCGTATGAAATAGCAAGGCGTGCAAAGGAGGTATGGAAAAACGAGGAGCGAGTAAGAGAGGAGATAAAAAGCGGGAAGACGCTTTCCCAGGTGATGGAATTGTATAAGTGGGAGAAGAAGTGATTTGTAATAACTTTTTTAGTTTAAGAGATTTCTAAGTAAGATAAGAATAAGGAGGATAAAAGATGGGGGAAGAAGGTATAATAGCAAAAATTACAGGTCCGTTAGTTGTTGCAGATAAGATGCGAGGATGCGAGATGTACGAAGTGATAAGAGTGGGAGAAGAGGGATTGATGGGCGAAACGATAAGGTTGGATGGCGATTTTGCATATATTCAAGTATATGAGGATACAACGGGATTGAAGCCCGGTGAGCCGGTGATAAGGACGAAGGCGCCTTTATCCGTTGAACTCGGACCGGGGATATTAAAGAATTTTTACGATGGTGTGCAGCGACCTTTGGAAAGTATAAGGAACAAAGTGGGTGATTACGTGAAAAGGGGCGTATATGTAGATGCACTCGACCGCAGTAAGAAATGGGAATTCACATCTTCGGCTAACGCAGAGGAAGGCAAAGAGATAGTGGGTGGAGATATTTTGGGCGAGGTTCAAGAAACAAAGGTGATAAAGCATAAAATTCTTGTGCCGCCTGGACTGCGAGGCACGCTTTTGGAGTTAAAAGAGGGGCAATTCACTGTTGACGAAAGCATAGCGAGGATACAAACGGATGGCGAGGATATGGAATTGAAGCTCATGCAGAAATGGCCGGTGAGGAAAGGAAGACCGTACAAGGAGAAATTAGACCCTGAGGTGCCTTTGCTGACCGGGCAGCGCATTAATGACACCTTCTTCCCGATAGCGAAAGGAGGGACGGGAGCCATTCCAGGTGGTTTTGGAACGGGAAAAACGGTAATGCAGCACCAATTAGCGAGATGGGCAGACGCACAAGTCATCGTCTATATAGGATGCGGAGAGCGGGGAAATGAAATGACGGAGGTTCTGGAGGATTTTCCAAAGCTTATTGACCCTTATAGTGGAGAAACGCTGATGGAGCGGTCAACTCTTATTGCAAACACCTCCAATATGCCGGTTGCGGCGCGAGAAGCGTCTATTTATACAGGAATCACGCTCGCCGAGTATTATCGTGACATGGGCTATGACGTGGCGATACAGGCGGATTCTACGTCAAGATGGGCGGAAGCACTGCGAGAAATATCAGGAAGGTTGGAGGAGATGCCGGGTGAAGAAGGTTATCCGGCTTATTTAGCAACGAGATTAGCGGATTTCTACGAACGTGCGGGCAGAGTAAAAACGTTATGCTCGGATTCGGAGGAAAGGATGGGTTCCGTTACGGTAGTAGGTGCGGTATCACCGCCAGGGGGTGATTTCTCAGAGCCTGTGACGCAGAATACGTTACGAGTGGTGGGTGATTTCTGGGCTCTCGATTCTTCTTTAGCAGATAGACGGCATTTTCCCGCTATAAGCTGGCTACGCAGTTATTCTCTTTATCTCGGCAGCTTACGCGAATGGTTTGCGAAATCCGCAGCTCCGGACTACATGGAGCAGCGAGAGGAAATGATGGGGTTATTGCAAAAGGAGGCGGAACTGCAAGAGATAGTCCAGCTCGTTGGTGCAGATGCACTGCCGGCACGTGAAAGAGGAACATTAGAAGTTGCTCGCATGATAAGAGAGGATTTTTTGCAACAAAACGCATACCACGAGATAGACTCTTTCTGCTCTTTAGAAAAGCAATACCTGATGGCAAAAATCATTCTTCAATGGTATGACGGTGCAATGGAAGCGATAGAGAGCGGCATAGGCGTAGAGAAACTGGAGCGGATGCGAATAAAGGACGCCATAGCGAGGATGAAATACGTGCCAAGTGAAGGTTTTAAGGCGAAATACGATGAGATAATGAAGGATATGAAAGATGAATTTGAAGAGATAAAGAGAAAGGAGGAGTCGTGATGCAAACAAGGGCAACGATTATTGTTAAATTGAAAGCGGGTTGATTATCATGGAATAAGGATAACTAATTATAAATAAGAGGTGAAAAGAAATGGCGGTAGATATTTCAGCACGTGAATACACAACGATAAGAGAAGCTGCGGGTCCTTTGATCGTTGTGGAAGGTGTAGAAGGTATTTCGTATGGAGAAGTAGTGAAGATAGTGACGCCGAGTGGGGAAGAAAAGACCGGGCAGGTGCTGGAAGCGAGTAAAGGACTTGCGGTGGTTCAGGTCTTTGAAGGCACCTCGGGAATAGACACGTCAAAGACGAGGGTGAGATTTACCGGTGATATAATGAGGATAAGCGTTTCACAGGACATGGTTGGTCGTTTCTTTGACGGTCTGGGCAGACCGATTGACGGTGGTCCGGAGGTGATACCGGAAGATAGGCTTTCTGTTATAGGCGCTGCAATAAATCCTACTGCACGTGATTATCCCCGCGAGTTCATCCAAACCGGAATTTCCACCATTGACGGAATGAACACGTTAGTGAGGGGACAGAAGTTGCCGATATTCTCCGGTGCGGGAATGCCGCACAATGCCCTTGCCGCTCAAATAGCGAGACAGGCGAAGGTATTAACCACTGGAGAGCCGTTCTCCGTTGTGTTTGCCGCAATGGGGATTACGCACGAGGAGGCTTCGTTTTTCATGCGCGATTTTGAACGCACGGGCGCAATCGAACGGATAGTAGCATTCCTCAATCTCGCCGATGACCCTGCAATTGAGCGTGTGATAACGCCGCGAATGGCATTGACGACCGCGGAATTTCTCGCATACGAATATGATATGCACATTCTCGTTATTCTTACGGATATGACGAACTACTGTGAAGCGTTACGTGAAATATCAGCAGCACGAGAGGAAGTTCCGGGAAGAAGAGGCTATCCGGGATATATGTACACCGATTTGTCAATGAATTACGAAAGAGCAGGTAGAATAAGAGGACGAAAAGGCACGATTACGCAAATACCCATTTTAAGTATGCCTGATGACGACATAACGCATCCTATACCCGACCTTACAGGTTACATCACCGAGGGGCAGTTCGTTCTTTCTCGAGACCTTCACAGAAGGGGTATGTACCCGCCTGTGGACGTATTGCCGTCGCTGTCGAGGTTGATGGATGAGGGAATAGGACCGGAAAGGACGCGAGAGGACCACGCTGGCGTATCCAATCAGCTTTATGCGGGTTATGCGGAAGGTAGGGACATGCGTGACCTGGTTGCGGTAGTTGGCGAGGAGGCGTTGACAAGTAGAGATAGAAAATTTCTGGAGTTCGCAGACGAGTTTGAGAAGCGGTTCGTGACGCAGAGTAGAAACGAAGACAGGAGTATTGAAGAGACGTTGAACCTCGGCTGGGATTTGTTGGCGACGCTGCCGGAAGGAGAGCTTAAGAGGATTGACGAGCACATAATAAAGAAGTATCATCCGAAATATAGGAAAGCGAGATTAAAGTGAGCGAAAAAAGGGTTTAACAATCAATAAAATTCATCACGTGACTTTCCAGATTGTCTGATTATAGATTTCAAAACAAAAACCCCTCATCTTAACGGGAACGGAAGTCATGGTTATTGAAGTTGATATAATTGTCTCCCAGTCAGGTTTTTGTGTATCCGAGTCTTCCATGTACTCTTCGATTAAAATTAATTATCAAAGAACTATCAAGAAACATATCCTTTTTTATATTAAGAAACTAATGTAGTAAGAGAAGGGGAAGAGGTGAAAGAGGATATGATGGATGTAAATATGCCACAAAGCTTCAAAACAATAGAGAGTCGAGATATAAATGAAGAAATAATAGACAAAGTGCTCTTGCTCTACTTAATCAACAAAGTTAATGAAAGAGGAGAATTAAGGGGAATCACTAAACTGATGAAACTGATATTCTTTGCTGAAAAAGAAATGGTAGAGGATAAAGTAAAGGGATTTAATTATAGCTTCTTTAAATGGCATTTGGGACCTTTCACACCAGAAGTTTATTGGGATTTAGATTATTTGATGGAAAATGAATTGGCTACTGAGCACGAATTTATCGAATTGACAGACCACGGTAAGGGGCTTCTAAAGGGGATTAAACCTTTTTTAGAAGAGAATTGTGATATTATGAGATACATAGAAAAAGTTGCAGAAACATATTCAAATGTATGGGTAAGTGAGCTTATGGATTTAGCTTACGAAACTAAGGTTGAGATTATACCTTCTAAAACAAAGGCAAAGATTAAGGATGTTCCTAAAGGGAATTACCTTCTGACAAAGTTGAGCGAAATTGAGGCAAATAGAGTGTTTGAAATTGATGAAGAGTGGTTAGAAACCTTTGATACTCTTCTTGATAGAGAGGAATACAACTCCCTTATGGAAGCAATGGAATCTGCCAGAACAGCCGAGTCGAAGAAAGTCGAAATATATGAGTTATGACATATGACCTGTATGAGACTGATAAGGCTGAAAAAAGCCGAAAAAGACTTGAAAAGGGAGGTACTCACATAAAGAAGAGCATTAGGAAAGCTTATGAAAAGCTTTCACAAAATCCTGAATTTGGCACTACATTTCTTGAAGGAACACTTAGAGGAAAAAGGAGATTGAAGTTCATGGGAAATAGATTACGGATAACTTTTGCAATTTGTGAGCAATGCCGAAGTCTTGGTCATAAAGAGTTGAATAATTGTCATGACTGCGAACGCATACCCAATAAAGCTATTAAAATTTTTGATGTGTTCTTTAGAGGAAGAGGATATTAAAACCCCAGTTTACAAAACCTAAATATTAATGAAATAACCTTTGAGAAGCGATGGAAATCACATTAAATATTTTACATTTTTCATTCTCGCCTTCGCTCACGCACCGCCGCCACGATCACCGGCAATGCAATCGTAGCATCGCAATAAACAGTAACCGCGTTCGCCTTTGCACCGATTTTACCCCACGATTTCGCTTCCTCTAAGGTCGCACCACTTAAACTGCCATCCTCCGGCGTCTCCGTGGTTATCTGTATAGCGTAATCGAACCCCTCCTGCCCTTCTTCTCGTGGTGGCGCTATCAACGCAGTTTGGAATATGAAGTTCTTTGGCACACCGCCACCGAGTATTATCGCACCCGTGCGGTTCGCCTCGCAGAAAATATCTATCAATTCCTTCATGTCATCGAACGCATCCACTCGTAAATCGTTCGTTTGTTTATATATCCACGCATGTAGCCCAATCATAGAATCCGCAATCGCAGGACAAAATACAGGGACTTCGCTATCCACCGCGCTCCTCAGTATAGAATTTCTGTCCGAGATATTTTCTCCTATCGTTTTTGTCAGTTCCCTTATGCTGTAACTCTTATCCCCGTTCTTACGAGTAAGATTTTCAAAAACGCTCCTTATAAAATCCTCTAACCTTGCGAACGCCTCCTCATGCACAACCACGTCGTATATTCGCTCCATCCCTTGTTCTCTTAGCCATACGTCATCCACCGCTACATTTGCGTTTTCATCCGCCTCTTTTATCTTATAATGATGCTCGCCAAGAGCTTCTATAATGTCATGCACGAGGTTTGCGCCTGTCGTTACCACTACGTCCACGTATCTTTCCCGTATCATCTCTGCTATTATGTCTCGCATTCCCGCAGGGACAAGTGCACCGGCAATGCCCATGAATTTTGTCGTTTCCTCGTTCAGCATTTCTTCGTATATGTCCACTGCTTTTGCCAATCTTCCAGCTCCGAAGGCACAGCCTCTTAACTCTCTTACAAGCTCATCTACACCCCTAATTTCCCCTATTATAGCTCCTTTCACTTCCTTTAATCGTGTCCCCTTTAAATTCACCATTATCCCTATATTCCGCACTTTAATATTCTTATTCCACTCTTTATCAATTCTTTGGTATGGTAAAGAAAAACGTGCTGCCTTCACCGGATTTGCTTTCAACCCGGATAGTCCCGCCAAGTTCTTCCACTACCTTCTTGCAGATTGCCAATCCTGCACCTGTGCCCTCATATTCAGACTGTGAATGCAACCGTTCAAAGAGATTGAAGATTTTAGCTTGATATTTCTCTTCTATCCCGATACCATTATCTTTCACCTTGAACGTGTAACTTTCATCACTCGCGTCACAGCTAATCTCTACTTTTGGGTTATCCGACTTATTGAACTTCAATCCGTTGTCAATAAGATTTGTGAGGAGTTCCCTCATCCCGACACGCTGCGTGAAAATGCCCGGCAACTTTTCTACCACGACTTCTCCGCTTCGTTCCTCGATTCGTGCCTTTAAATCCGCTTTTATTTCCTCCAACAGCGCATTCAGGTCAACCGATTCCAGCTCGGTGAATTTTCGCCCAACGCGACTCAATTTTAGGAGGTCTTCAATTAGCGTGCTCATCCTTCCTGCTGCTTTTCTCACTTTGCTTAGATATCCTCGTCCTGTTTCGTCGAGCGCATCCGCATAATCTTCCATGAGGAGCATGCTAAAAGCCTGGATAGTGTGTAGAGGTGCTTTTAAGTCGTGTGATACCGTAACTGCGAAATCGTCCAGATCCTGGTTCGCTCGTTCCAACTCCTTCACATATCTCCCAAACTCTTCCTCCGCTCGCCTCCACCCGATGACGTTCTCCCATTCTCGAATTGCTCGCTCTGCCGTCCAGGGCAGTTCATGTATCCCTTCTGCGCTCTTCGCTATGTAATCCATGGCACCGGATTTGAGGGAGCGAACTGCCAATCGTTCTGAGCCGAACCCCGTGAGGATGATAAGCGGGAAGCCAACTTCTTCAGCACTCGTCGCTCCCTTAGCAATGTCCAGGCCAGTGCCATCAGGCAGGCGATAATCGGCGATGACCAGTGAAGGTTTTTCATTCTCTTCCAACCATTTAAAAGCGTCGAGGATGCTTACAACATGATGAAAATCCCATTCTGAGCCGTTCTGCTCGAATGTCCTGCGGATAAGCTCAGCATGCGCTTCTTCATCCTCAACCAGTAAAACCGTCTTTGTCTTAGCCCGCATTTCTAATTCGCTCGAACGAGCCATGCTTCCTCCTTTATTCTTCTCTATTTCTTCCCCCATCAGCAATGTCACTTCCATTTTAGAACACAATGATTGTTTTGTTGATGGGGTATATAAACTTTTCTGTATCGCAACAACATTGCTTAAATTGAGCAATATTTTGTTTCGTTAACTATATAAGTAGCCTTTACTTAAAATGACAACAATAAGCAATGGTAGAAGGAGGAGTAGTAACAGTCGGAGTCGGCGGAGAAGAAGTAATGGTGAAGTTAGGTATGGATA
>JADHYP010000040.1 GCA_016782355.1 Candidatus Syntropharchaeum sp.
GCGGAAGAGAAAGCGGATGGCATTTATCTCGATGCACCTCTGCTTGGCATACAAAAAATATTGGGCAAGGGAAAAGTAACGAGGAAGCTAACTGTTAGGGCAACCAAAATTTCAAAGGTGGCAAGGGAGAAGATAGAAAGAGCAGGTGGGGAGGTAGAAGTAGCGAGTGGAGTGTGAATATTGCCATAGATGACTGAGATAAGATTAAGAGATGCTTTAACACCGATTTTAAGTAAATTCCCTATGGTTGAACGCCCGGGGTGGCACGTTCATTTTAAAGCGAAGTTAGGCTGGACTGTTGCCATACTCGTTCTCTTTTTTGCCCTCGGCAACGTTCCCCTCTTCGGGCTAGGTCCGGACTCACTGGACCTTTTCGGCAGGTGGCGTGCAATCTTCGCGGGTGAACGATTCTCGCTGACTGCTCTTGGAATCATGCCAATCGTTGATGCTTCCATTGTCTTACAGCTTCTTGTTGGTTCGGGAATAATAAAATTGAACTTGAGCGACCCCAAAGACCAGGCGTTTTACCAGAACATACAGAAACTGCTCGTTGTAGTATTCGCAGTTTTCATTAGCTTGACTTATGTCGTGGGCTTTTATAAGCCCAACCCGGAAATAGCCTCTCAGCTTGGCGTATCTTTGCAGGTCATCTCGCTCTTGCTCTTCATTCAGGTCTTCCTCGGCGGAATGCTTATATACTTCATGGATGAGGTGGTATCGAAATGGGGGATAGGGTCCGGCGTTTCGTTGTTCATCATCGCCGGCGTCTCTCAAGCGATAATTACCGGTCTTATAAGTCCAATCCGCGTCGGGGGATGGGCAGTGGGCGTGATACCGAGATGGATACAAATAGCGGGGCAAGTACCAGCATACGAGATATTAGAAGGAGGAATAATTTTCCTTTTTGAGAATTACATGATTGCACTTATATCAACCATTGCGGTATTTTTCTTCGTCGTTTACCTCGAGAGCACGCGGGTAGAGATACCGTTGGCGCATTCCATGGCAAGAGGTGCTCGTGGCAAGTTTCCGATTAAGCTGTTATACGCAAGCGTGCTTCCGATGATCCTCGTAAGAGCGTTACAGGCGAGCATACAGGGTTTTGGACAAGTGCTTTATAAGCGCGGAATTACTATATTCGGGACGTATGACGGATATGGAAATGCAATATCAGGATTGATGTATTATCTTGACCCCATTTATAGCCCCTGGGATTGGTTCCCGGGTCTTGTGACAATGCCTCATGCGGGCTGGCAAATTGCCACGAGATTGACTATTGACCTTTCTTTTATGGTCATAGGTGGAGCGATATTCGCTCTATTCTGGATAAATACTACGGGAATGGGATCAAAGGACGTGGCATCGCAGATACATCGTTCGGGGATGCAAATCCCCGGGCATCGGAGAAGTCCAGCAACGGTAGAGAGATTGATGGAGGGCTACATCCCGAAAATAGCGCTAATGGGTGGTGCTATCCTGGGTGTGATGTGCGTGGTTTCAAATATGTTTGGCACACTTGGGCA
Organism: Candidatus Syntropharchaeum sp.; assembly: GCA_016782355.1. Classification (GTDB taxonomy): domain Archaea; phylum Halobacteriota; class Syntropharchaeia; order Alkanophagales; family Methanospirareceae; genus WJOV01. Next base: position 1,524 of record JADHYP010000040.1, read on the forward strand.
GGCATCCGGCACTGGCTTGCTCCTGGCGGTGAGCATTGCTTACAGGCTTTATGAGGACGTGGCATCTGAGCAGATGATGGAGATGTTCCCGGCGATGAGAAGGTTCTTCGGCGAGGGGTAATTAAAAAACCGCTAATTATTTATGCCTTTGCCTTTTAGTTTTAATACCTAAGATTGAAGAGAGGGGAGGAGAAAGATGACAAAAAAGATTGTTATAGTTGGTGGCGGCATTGCCGGGATATACGTGTTGAGGACCTTGCTTGCAAGGAAGAGCGAAGTGGAAGAAGGAATGGACTTCACGGTATTAAAGCGAGAGAAAAGCGGCTGGGTATCCACTTGTGGATTGCCTTTTGCTTTGCGTGGCTGGTATGAAATAGATAGAACGGAGATAAACAAGCCACAGTTTTTCCTCGACCAGGACGTTGATTTCAGAACCGAGACGGAAGTAACGAAACTAAATTTAGAAGAAAACAACGTAGTCCTTAAAACCGGAGAAGAGCTAAAATACGATTTTCTCGTTATAGCGACCGGGAGAAAACAATTCGTGAAAGAAACGGAACTCGAAGGCGTTTACACTTTTAATAATGAGGAGGATGCGGAAAAGATAGAAGCAGCTATGAATGTGGAGGGAGTGAAAAGCGCTTATATTCGCGGTCGTGGTATTATAGGGTTGCAAGCGGCAGCCGCTTTCTCAATAAGAGGATTAAAGACAACGGTTCATGGTGGACCGCCTTCTTTGCTGCCTGCCAGCTTAGACCCCGATATGGGCGACATGGTCAAAGAGCGGATGGAAAAAGAAGGCATAAGATTTATTCTCGATAGAAGAGAGATAACGGCTATAAAAGGACATGAGGGGAGAGCGAAATCGGTGGTGATAGGAGAAAAGGAAGAGGAGAAAGAGGCGATTCCGGCAGATATAGTTATAATCGGCAAATGGATGATTCCTGAGGTAGACCTCGCAAGGGAAGCGGATGTGGATATAGGAGAAAGTGGGGGAATAGTCACGGATAGAGCAATGCACGTTAAAAAAGGAAGAGGGCATATAACTAACGTATATGCAGTTGGTGACTGTACGGAGGTTGTAGATGCCATCACACATCGCCCGAGACTGAATCAACTTGCATCTACTGCCGTCACTCAAGCTACGGTTATAGCTGATAACATACTTAGCGACATCAGTGAGCAACCAGGTTTGTATTCCCCTTGCGAATATTGCTTTGGACCAACAGTAGCGGACGTCGGTGGTGTCTTGATAGGTTCGGTAGGTGTTACGTCTGAAGCGGCGAGTCGCGCAGGGATAAAAACGATAAGTGGTAAGGCAACGAAACTCACAAAGGCACGATACTTCCCCGGAGCGACGCCTCTCACGTTGAAATTGATCTTCGATGCTTATACCAAGAAATTGATAGGAGCGCAAATGGTCGGCGAAGTCACTGTCGCGGAACGCGTAAACGAGTTGGGAGTTGCTATACGTGCAGGTATAACCGCGGAGGAGATGAGAAATATGGAGCGATGCTACGACCCTTCGCTGGCTTTGCTGGTAGATGTGACGATAGATGCTGCGACAGAGGCTTTGGGTATTACGCCCGTCTATTAAGCCTTTTATTTTTTATTTTTTATTCAAAGCGTAATAACCTTCTTCGCCTTACCTAATTCTTTCAGCAGGTCTGTCAATTCAAGCTTCTGTAGTCCTTCAGGGATTTCAAATCCCGGTGGTTTACCTCCCAGGAGTTTCATCCAGGCATAGCAAGCAAATAGAGGCACACCTGCACTGTTTGCCATTTTTATCAGTTCAAAAGGGTCTGAAGAGATACCCATCCCCGCTGCATTTTTCTTTATATCTTCCGCGTAGCCTTCTAACCCCGGGGCATACCTGTACTTCTTATCCACAAGCGCTGCCAATCCCTCTTGCATGAATACTACCGCTATATCCTCCCCCGCCTTCTTCTCATTTGTAGCGACGATAAGAGCGCTCAAATAGGAGTTTATCGTCCCCTCCTTACAGAGTATTAAGGTTTCAGCCATTTTTATCACCATCTAAAACAAGTGTTTCATCAGTTTATAAAGTTTTTGATATTTCGCTCCGGGACAAAGTCTACAAAATATTTCCAATCAGCCGCTTCGCCCACTTCAACTTCTTCTTTTTTCTCTCACTTACGTGCTTATCCTCGAAATCAAACCCTATGAGTTCTATTTCCTTCGCACCAAATTCCTTCGCCAGGAATACACACCTGTCGCCGTCCGTGAACCCGCCGAAGTTGTGCACGTCACGAAGTGGCTCGCTCTGCGTTGTGCATATCACATTCTCGTTTAATGCGGGCAATACCTTCTTCAGCATCTCTATGTTGTCACCGTGCGCATGCACCACGATTATCGAACCAAGCTTGTTTGCATGGATTATATCCGCGACGTCCCCGTCAAGGTCGGTAACCACGAGGTCAGGTATTATGGCGTTGCGTAGAAGGACAGAAGTAGCACCATCCGCAGCTATCACAACGTACTCACGAGAAAAGGGAAAAGCATCGAACTCCTTTTTCTTCCCCCCTATATCACGCTCCAGACAGGGTGCATTGCCACAAATTAATACTCTTTTCCCTTTTATTAGCTTTTCTATCTCTTGTTTTACGTTTTTCCTTACCCTTCCTTTTCGGGTTATTATCTCTAATGCCACCCTCGCCGCTTCATCGTCTTTTTCTCTATCGAATCCAAAATCTTCCAATATCTTCTCGTATATCGGCGCCCAATCACTATACTTCATATCAAACTCCCGTTAAAAACCGAAAGTTTAATCAATGAAAAAGAAAGGAAAAGTTTAAAAGGACATATCGGATATTACAAAAATAAGGAAGAATAAATGAACGCAGAAGAAAGTAAGACAGAGCACAAGGCGAAAGGGAAAGGTAGGACGCCACAAGTAATCTTTGGTTGTGGAAGAGTTGGCTATGCGGTGGCAAAGGAGTTGAAAGGGCGAGGGATAGAAGTTATCATCGTGGATATAGATGAGAAGAAGGTGGAACTGCTGAAGGAGGAGGATTTCATTGCTTTCGTCGGTGACATAAGCGGGTCAGAGATAATCAGTAAGGTATTAAGCGAGGGTGAGCCGGAAGCGGTTTTTGTCCTGAGCAACGACAGCGAAGTGAACAAAAAAGCGGTGAAGAATGTAAATGAAAAGTTGCCTCATGCTTATTTAGTAGTGCGAGCGGTTGGTCCGGAGGATAAAGAAGACTTAAAGGAGTTAGGCGTGGACGTGGTTTTGTCCATCCCGGATATAACGGCGAAAACATCGATAGAGTATCTGGAGAGAGTGAAGTCTCGGAGGAAAGCGAAAGAATTGACCTCAATGATAGAAGAGATAAAGGTGGGAAAGAAGGGTAAAAAGAAGTTGGGGATTGTGGTTCACGACAGCCCGGATTCGGATGCAATCGCTTCTGCTCTTGCGCTAAAGCAAATAGCAAAGCACGTGGGTGTATCTGCGGATATATTGTATCGTGGAGAAATAGGGCATCATGTGAATCGAGCTTTTGTAAACATCTTAGGAATAGAGATGAGGAGAATAGAGCATGAGGACGAATTAAAGGAATATGCTAAGTTGGCGCTTATAGATGCCACCGTCCCGGGTGCAAACAATCCGTTGCCTTCACCTCCGGAAGGTAATGTGAATATCATCATAGACCATCATGCGGCGAATAATAAGGGAAGCGTATATGCGGATTTTTTGGACGTCAGAACAGCGAACGGCGCGACTTCAACGATAATGACGAGGTATCTACAGGAATTGGATATACCGGTGGATAAAGTGCTGGCAACAGCACTTTTGCATGGAATAAGAACGGATACAAGCGGCTTTAAGCGAGAGACGCATCCATCAGATTTTTCCGCTGCCGCTTTTCTTCATTTAAAGGCGGATAGAGACCTTTTAGAGCAATTAGAGACGCCACCTATGTCCACAGAAATGCTGAACGTGGTAGGTGGTGCGATATTGCACAAGAAGATAAAGGGGAGCTATTTAATCACGAATGTAGGTGCAGTGGCGAATCGGGATGCAATTCCGCAAGCTGCGGATTATTTGCTCAATCTGGAAGGAATCTCAACGGTTATCGTGATGGGACTATGCGAGGATATGGTATGCGTTTCAGGAAGGAGTAAGGACGTAAGGATGAATATAGGAGATGCGTTTGTCCGGGCATTTGGGGGGATAGGTTCCGCAGGAGGGCATGCTACGATGGCTGCCGCTCAGATCCAGCTTGGTATCTTCAGTGGAATAAAGGATAAAGATACGATTATACAACTCGTAGAAGATGCGGTGTCAAAACGCTTCCTGTCAGTTATGAAAGAGGAAAAAAGTGAATGAAAACTTTTTTGCTTCGCAAAAAACTTTACTAAAAATGCTTACGCAGAAAACTTTTTAGAAAAAAGTTTTATCAAAAACATTTTTTCTCTGTCTATTTTGCTTTTTAGGAAAGCACCTCCGCTAATCCCTGTCTATTTATAGAGGGAAGGCTTTAGAATTTCACCATCTGGGCATGTGGCACGCCATCCACGGAAATTACATTGGCTTCTTCGATAAAATCGTTGTCTAATGCACATTTTATTGCTCTTTCACCTACTAAATTCGCTATGGTTGCGTGTTTCAAGGAATCCACCACTTCTCTTTCGGTTGCTTCTTTGCCTTTATAAAAACTTTCCGAGATTTTCAGGAGAAGCCCGCCTCCTTCAAAACTTTTCCCTATCAACTCCGTATCGCATACTGCTACCATTATGTCCGCGCCGAAGTTATACTTCTTTATGTATATCTTTTTTTGGGTGCTCACAATAAATAAATTATCTTAAAATTAAATTAAATTAGAGGGTAATAATTAGTATAGCCATGTAGGTAAATATACCCCTATTGGCTATTCTCAATTTAGAAAAGGGCTCGTAGCTTAGTCTGGTTGGAGCGCTCGGCTGATAACCGAGAGGTCCGGAGTTCAAATCTCCGCGGGCCCATAAACACTTTTTCTTTTTAGAAAAAAGAAAACCTGTGCTAAAAGAAAAAGTTCTTTTTGAATAATAAATATAGGATAAGAGATGGTAAAAGGACTTGAGAAAGGATTAGATTTAGGGTTAGATGCGAAAAGGATTAAGGATAGAGTAAAGGAATATGCGAGGAAGGCGAGTAATGAAGAAGAACTGAAGATTAAGGTTGAGGGTTTGATACAAGAGGTGATTGTGAAGTTTTTTGAAGAAGGAGAAGAGCCGGAGGTGGCTTACGAGCACAGAACGAAGATTTCAGGTAGAAGAGAGGATGCGCTCTACGGAACGGTTATCATCGAATACAAAGCACCGAAGAAATTGGATACGGGTAGCGAGTTTGTCAAAGCGAAGGAGCAAATCGAGGCGTATATAAAGGAGGAATCGGATGGCAAGGCAGAAAATTTTGGTAAGTTTTTTGGCGTGATTTTAGATGGCTATAAAATCTCGTTCGTCAGGTTCAGAAGGAATCAATGGATGGCGAACGAACCGGCAGAACTAAGCGAAGAATCGGTTTACAGGTTATTGGAAACGAGTGTTTTCGCAAGTGTGCGCATATTCGCCGAGCAAGTTAGAAGGGTTGGTAGAGCATTACGGTGTGGCGAAAGGAAAGAAAGTGGACGTGGAGAAGTTGATGTTTGCAGTCCATACTTATTACACGCTGGTGATGAAATTATTCTTGACCCTGCATGCGGTTCCGGGACGTTCCTGGTGCTTGGGGTAAAAGAGGCGAAGAATTATGCGGAAGAGCATTTCGTAACCGATAAGGCGGAGTTGTTGCGGAAAATAGTGAGGAACGTTGTTGGTATTGACCTGAATCCGTTAGCGGTTCTGGCATCGAGAGCGAATTACGTAATCGCGTTAGGTGATTTAATCAGGTATATTCCAAAGGGAGGCGTGGAGATTCCTGTTTATTTGGCTGATTCTATTCTGGTGAGCAGGAAGGTAAAGTTTACGGGGGAATGGGAGGTTTATCTAACGACAAGCGAAGGTGAGTTCTCTGTTCCTCATGAAGTGATAGATAAAAACTTGCTGTCAAATGTATTGGGTGTGATAGATAGTTGTGTAAAGGGGATTACAGTGAAGAGGAGTTCGAGAAGCTGATAGAGAGGGATTTTGCGGATTTGAAAGAGGACAGCATAGCGTCTTTGGTGGAACTTTACGACAAAATAAAAGATTTAGAAAAGGAGGGTAAGAACAGGATCTGGACGAGATTGCTTAAGAATTCGTTTGCTCCCTTGTTGATGGGTAAGTTTGATTTTGTGGTGGGTAATCCGCCGTGGGTGAATTGGGAGAGCTTGCCGGAGCATTACAGAGAAGAGACGAAGAAGCTCTGGGATTATTACGGGCTGTTAGAAAGAACGAAAGGAATGGGACTGGGGAAAGTGAAAAGAGACATGGCGATGTTGTTCACGGCAAGGTGCATTGATAGATACCTGAAAGACGGAGGTAAGTTCTCGTTCTTGATACCGTTCACAACGTACAAAACTCAAGCAGGTGCGGGTTTCAGAAAGTTTCTGGTAAAAGGCTATTGGAAAGATAAGAAGGCTAATTCTCCTTGCAACGTCTTGAAGGTTCACGATTTGGTCACGCTTTATCCTTTTGAAGGCGCGATTAACCGAACCTCTTTGATAGTTATTGAGAAGAAGGGCGAGACTGAGTTTCCTATTCCTTGCATGATGTGGAATAATCCGAGAAGTAGGGGGATGGATCAAGAGGCGAAACTTGAGGATGTGAGAAAGGCGACAAGGCAATTCGATATGATTTTAGCGCCGATAAGAAGAGGAAAGGCGAATGTGAATATGCCCTGGATGATTATCGGCGAAAAGGCTTACAGCGGAGTAATAAAAGTAATGCGAGCTTCGAGATATAGAGCTTATGAAGGCACAAATACCGCCCTTAATTCTGTATATTGGATTAATATTCTTTCTAAAGAGCCCACGGGGATTTTAATTGAAAATCTATCAAATATAGGAAAAAGAAAAGTTAAAGAAATTAGGACTGTTATTGAACCAAATCTTATATATCCTCTTATGAGGGGAAGAGATATAAAAAAGTGGTACTCTACACTGTCAAATTATATGGTGGTTCCGTTTAACGAAGAAGGGACTCAGCTTGAGGAAAGTGAGCTTAAAATTCGCTTTCTAAAATCTTACGAGTTTTTAACCAAGTTTAAAACGGAATTAATTTCCAGGTCTGTGTATAAGCTATTTGGCAAGAAGAAACCTTTTTACTATGTTCATGGTGTTGGAAGATACACCTTCGCACCTTATAAAGTCGTATGGAAAGAAATCTCCGGTAGAATTTATGGGTAAAGGCATTTTTTCTACTTGTGTCGTTTCTGAGTATGAAGATAAAGCGATTGGAAACAAGTGTATAATCCCCGATCATAAAATAATGTTTATACCACTTGAAGATGAAAACGAAGCTTATTATGTCGCTTCAGTTCTGAACTCCTCAATTGCTCAGCTAATCGTGATGGGCTACACGATTGAGACTGCAATTTCCACACACGTGTTGAAGAATGTGTATGTTCCAAAGTTCAAGTCAAAAGATAAAGTTCACCTCAAATTAGCAGAACTTTCCAAAAATGCGCATGAGTTAGCGAAAAGGTATTACGAGCAAAATGATTTGGAAGTACAAGAAGAGATAAAGGAAGTTGAGGGGGAAATTGATAAGACGGTTGCGGGATTGTATGGGATTACGGGTGAAGAGTTGAAAGAGGTGAGGAAGACGTTGAGGGTTTTGAAAGGGGAGGATGTTGAGCGATAGTTTTATATATCTTCCCATTCGTAACTAAAAGTGTGGGTGAGATGGTACAGAGATGGATAAGCGAACTTGAATTTGGAGGTAGTAAAGTTGTTTAACAAAGAAGAGTTAGAGCAAGCAGTCTGGAATGCAATTCGCAAAACTATTAACAAGTTTCGAGAACAGCCGTATTATTTCTTCACCGAGTCAGATATTCACTCGTATTTTTATTACTCACTATATTCGACAAAATTTGAGGTGGTACGTGAGGATAAACGCATTTACTGTATTCATAGAGAGTATCCTACCAATTTTAGATATCGTAAAGGCGACCTTCTCAAACCTGAATACACTGAACCATATCCCCTAAGCAAGAAGATAGGCGATCGTGGACATTTCGATATTGCGGTTCTTAATCCCGAATTTATCTTTAATGCACCAAGTTGTGAAGATATTGTTAATAAGAATGTTCGATTCCTTGAAGAGAGAGTTGAAGATAATTTAGAATCAGTAAAGAATGAATTACTTTTCGCCATCGAGTTCAAATACATCATAAAAAACAACAAGAATTTTATTAATGAGATATTAAAAGATAATAAGAAGTTGCTCTTTGCAAAGAGATGGGGATCAAAGGAGGCTGTGAATTTAGTCTTCTGCAATATTGATGATAGTTACGTTATCAAAGTAAAAGAAGCAATATTGAATGCCTCGGGTGACATTCATGCTATCTTCATTCAATCATATTATAAGAATAATAAAAAAGTAACCCCAAAAATTGAAGCAAATAAAATAGAC